>CATPBN010000326.1 GCA_955652635.1 uncultured Gemmatimonadaceae bacterium | reverse complement strand
GAGCCAGTCAGCGGTGTCGAGCGGACGCGCACGATTGACGATCTGGCGCACCACGAACGCCGCGTACCCGAGCGAGACCGCGATGACGAGCACGACGGCCGCCCAGATCAGAAAGAGTATCGAGATTCCGGTTTTGAGCGCGGATTCGGAGATTGCGGCGGTCGCCACGCTTCCCGAAAGGGTCACACCCGTCGCAGCGCCTGGCGGTGTGATGCCAGCTTGATCGGGCTTGGCTTTCGTGTCGAGCGACTTCGATCCGCGGATGGACGAAGAGTGATCTGAAACAGAAGGCCGAGCTGGCAGAACTCTTAGTGGCAGTGGCCCCCAAGCGGTCAACGCCGGGACGAATAGCAACGCGGCAACGGCAACCAGCCAGACGAGATGACGCGCGCCCGCAGACGCCCGTTGCATGACGACTGTCATGCCGAGCGCGAGGAGGAGAATGATCGTTGCTTTCGTGAGCAGCATCGCCATCGAAATGTTGGAGGCGGGGGGCATGCTCAACGCTGTGAAGAGATTGGTCATGTTCATCTCCCCGTTTGCCGTGCGCGGCGGATGGAGCTGCGCAGGCGTTTGATTTCCGCGTCACTCAAGTCGATGTCGGACATTCTGAGCAGCGCCGTCACCGCCTGCTCCGGAGAGTCTCCAAAGTAGGTGCGGACCACGTGCGCGAGCACATCTTCGCGCGCCGTCTCGGTTGGCTCGGCGGGATAATATACGTAGCGAGGCCCATCTTCCCGGTGCTTGATCAGAGCTTTCTCGCCGAGGATCCGGAGTACAGAGCGAACGGCCGAATACGTCGGCGGATCCGGAAGGTCGGCCATGATCTCGGCTACGGTGGCCCCCGTGCGTCGGTGAAGGATGTCCATCACCTGTCTCTCGCGACGCGAGAGCGCGGTGGTAGCAGCGTCCGATTCTGATTTGTTTGCCATTAGTGTCACAGTCATGGGGAGCGCCTGAAGGAAGCCAGAAATACTGTACCCCGTTTTAGTGTTGAAAAATCAACTCTGCTGAAAATTCAACAGGCAGGCCGTATTGTCAAGAGGGGAGTTTTTGACCATATCCGGCGAATGCATCCATTCTTACGGTTGTCCGTCGTTCTCTGGCTGGTGGCTTGCTCACCGCAAGTCGTTGGTCAGAATGCGGTTAGCGTTTCACCGGCGATCAGCGCTCCCAGCCAGTGGGAGCCCGATATCGCTCGGTTCGAGGCCCAGGATCGCTCGTACCCGCCTAGGCTCTGCAGCATCGTCTTCGTCGGCAGCTCCTCGATCAGAATGTGGACGACGCTCGACCGCGACTTCCCGGGTGTGCCGGTGCTGAATCGCGGGTTTGGGGGGTCGGAGGCCGGCGATGTCGCGCACTTTGCGGAGCGCATCGCAGTGCGATACAAGCCGCCGGTCGTGGTCTTTTACGCGGGCGACAATGATCTGGCAGCAGGCAAGACTCCGACACAGGTTCTCGCTGCGTTCCAGTCCTTTGTCGCAACAATGCATAGGGAGCTGCCGGACACGCGCGTGGTGTTTGTCTCGATCAAGCCGAGCATCGCGAGGTGGAACATCGTCGACAAAATGCGCCAAGCTAATCGCCTCGTTCGGGACTACACACGAACTGATCCCAGGCTTGTCTACGTCGATGTGTTCACTCCCATGCTCGACGCGTCGGGTCAGCCGAGGCGCGAGCTGTATCTCGAGGATGGCTTGCACATGACGCCAGCAGGATACGAAATCTGGCGCGAGCTGATCGCGCCGGTGATTCGTTGATTCATCCGTCGTCCAACTTTTTCGGAGGCTGCATGCGAGAACGAGTCATCTTTGCGTTCGTCACTCTACTTGTCGTATTCCCGAACGCAACGGCGCGGAGCCAGTCGAGGACGGAGACGGGGTTCCTCGATCGCACTGTAGTGCTCAACGGCACAACGTACAGATACCAGATTTTCGTTCCCGCGTCCTATACACCGACCGAGCGGTGGCCGGTGATCCTTTTTCTGCACGGGGCCGGCGAGCGCGGAAGCGATGGCTATCTACAAACCCAGGTTGGACTCCCGTCGGCGATTCGCCAGAACCCGGCGCGCTTTCCGGCAATCGCAGTATTCCCGCAGGCCACGAAGGACTCCTCGTGGACGGGGACTCTCGCGCAGGTCGCGGTGATGGCACTCGATCAGACTACGCGCGAGTACCAGACCGATCCGTCAAGAGTGTACCTGACTGGTCTATCGATGGGCGGAAACGGAACGTGGTACGTCGCGTACCGGAATCCCAAACGATTCGCGGCGGTCGCTCCGATTTGCAGCTGGATCTCGCCGGAATTCTGGAAAATTGATCCGGTGGTGCCGGCGGACAGTGGCGAGCGCTACTCCGCCCTGGCGCGGCAGCTGCGGCAGGTGCCGATATGGATTTTTCACGGCGAAGTCGATCCCGTTGTGACGGTCGATGAATCACGCAAAGCATTCGCGGCGCTTCAGGCCGCAGGGGCGTCAGTTCAGTACTCCGAGGTCCCCGGCACCGGTCACGATTCGTGGGACCCGGCGTACAATTCTCCAAAATTCTGGACATGGCTGTTCGCGCAGCGCAGGAGTCAATGAGCCGCTTACACGGGCTGGTCTGACGGCTGAACGTCGCCGCGATTTTATCAGATGTGGGCACAATAAGGAGGGGGAATGGACCCGAAGCACACCGCTCTGGTTCTCATTGAGTACCAGAACGATTTCACGTCCGAGGGCGGCACGCTGCATGACGCCGTCAAGCCAGTGATGAACTCGAGCAACATGCTCGCCAACACACTGGAGACCGTGAAGAAGGCGCGCGAGCTTGGCGCGACGATCGTTCACGCACCAATCACCTTCACCGACGACTACCACGAGCTCACGTCCGAGCCCTACGGAATTCTCAAAGGCGTAGTCGATTCGAAATCTTTCCGGAAGGGTAGCTGGGGATCTGAGATCGTCGAAGAGCTCACCCCGCAACCACAGGACATCGTGATCGAGGGAAAACGCGGACTCGACGGTTTCGCGAGCACCAACCTCGATTTCGTACTGCGGAGCCGTGGGATCACCGACATTGCTCTGGGCGGCTTTCTCACCAACTGCTGCGTGGAATCGACGATGCGAACGGGGTACGAGAAGGGCTACAACGTCGTCACGCTAAAGGACTGCACCGCTGCGTTGAGCGAGGAAGAGCAGAAGTCTGCCATCGAGAAGAATTATCCGATGTTCTCCCGTCCGATGGACCACAACGAGTTCATTGCGGAGCTGGGCGGAAAGGAAACGACTGCCGGAGCGAGAACTGGTCGCGGCTACACGACGGACGCCGGGCAGCCACCGATGGACGCACCGGCCTAAACAGCGTTTCGCGGATCTGGCTTTACCGTGAACGGCTGCGTGTAACTCTTACCGTTCACGGTGAGCTTCGCGGTAAAATCTCCGACGTAGTGGCGGTCCATCGGACCGCCTTCCTCGGGAGGCGGCGTGCCGCGTGGTCGTGGACGGAGCGCGTTCCACGTCACGCGATGCATCCCAGCCGCTGTGGATGGGAGCTCGGGACGAGTCTGCCAGAGCGGGGATACACGCGCAATGCCGGCTGGTTGCGTGGGCGCTCCGCCAGCCGCCGCGCGCTGCGCGTTGGGGTCGCTCGATAGAGTCTGCACCACCGCCCCGTTTGCATCGAGGATCTCGATCACGACCGCCGTGCTCGGCGCGCTCTTGAGGTAGTAGTCGATCACCACGCCGCCCGGAGGATTCTCGGCGTGCGGCTCGTCTTTCTGCAACGGCGTTCCGTTGTCGGTCCCCTCGATGAAGTTGATCGTGTCGGCTGGCTTGAAGAGGTGAGCGTCCTCGCGCGCGACAGCGTCGCTCAACTGTCTGAGCGAGCTGATGTCGTCGATCACCCAGAAGCCGCGACCGTGCGTCGCAACTATCAGATCGTTGCCGTAGATCTGGAAGTCGCGCATCGACGTCACCGGGAGATTGAGCTGAAGCGACTGCCAGTTGTCTCCATCATCGAACGAGATGTGGACCCCACGCTCGGTGCCTGCGATCAACAGCCCGCGGCGAAGTGGATCTTCCTTCACCGAGTGCACGTACACTCCTGACGGCAGGCCCTTCGCGATCTTCTGCCAGGTCTTGCCCACATCGCGCGTGCGGTAGATGTACGGGTCGAAATCCTGGAGCTGGTGACGGTCGACGCTCGCATACGCGGTACCCGGATCGAAGTGCGAGGCCTCGATCATCGTCACCCTGCTCCACGGCGCGATCGCGCTCGGCGTGACATTCTGCCAGCTCTTTCCGTCGTCGGGCGTGAGCTGGATGTACCCGTCGTCGGTGCCAATCCATAACAGTGGCGCCCGCAACGGGGAGGGAGCGATCGTATAAATCACTCCACGCTTGCCGTTGCGATCCACGGCGGCCGCCGCGGTCGGATCCAGAGTGGGCGGAACGACAATCTCGGTGCGCGTGAGATCGGGACTGATCTGCGTCCAGGTCTTCGCACCGTCCGAAGACTTGAACAAGAACTGATTCGCATAGTAGAGTGCCCGTGAGTCCGATTTCGAGAATACGAGCGGCTGCGTCCAGTCGCCGCGGGCGGTCTCGCTCGCCTTCGGGCTCGTCGTGTTCCCGATCGGGATGTTGGCGTCGAGATTCCAGCGCTGGCCGTCTCCGCCGTAAACGACTCCCGGATTGAGGGGATCGCCCGCGGTGTAACCGCTCTCGCCTCCTGGCGAGATCGGCTCCCAGTCGTGCATCGATATCTGAGAAAACTTTCCGCGCGAGCGAACTGCAATCGCTCCAGAATCCTGCTGCGCGCCCGTCACCCAGTATGGAAAGCGGTAGTCGACCGAGACGTGATATATCTGCGCCGTCGGCTGGTTGAGCCAGGAGCTCCAGGTGACGTCGCGCGGATCATCGGTCCGTGCGTTCCGGGTAATAATCGCGCCTTGATCGCTGGCGACGATCATTGTGTTCGGATCGTCGGGCGATATCCAGGCCTGATGGTAGTCGTCACCGCCCGGCGAACCGCGGAGAACGACCCACGTCTTGCCACCGTCTTTGGTTCGATTGACGGCAACATTCGGAACATAGACGATATCCGGATTCGCTGGATCGACGGTCAGCTTCTCGAAATACCAACCGCGTCCCCACAGCGCAGGATCATTGGACAAGCGAGTCCATGTCGCGCCGGCGTCATCAGAGCGAAAGAATCCTCCTTGCCCCGGAGGCGGACTGGATGGGCGCGCGCCCGCCGGTGTGGGCTGCGGTGCGGGCGTTCCGAGCGGTGGCTCGACTTGCGCAGGCGCCTCTGGGACGAGACAGTCTACGACAGCATAGATGCGATTGGGATTCGCTGGCGCGATCGCGATGCCGGTTCTCCCGATTCCTTCTTTAGGGAGTCCGTTTGTCAGCTGCGTCCACGTGCTCCCGCCATCGCTTGACTTGAAGATTCCACCACCCGGGCCGTTCGTCGGAGCGTAGGTGAACCAGGGGGGACGGCGCGTACTCCAGAGTCCGGCGTAGACGACGCTCGAGTTCGACGGGTCGATCACCACTTCAACGGCGCCAACATTTTCGTCGCCGAGCACTTTCTGCCAGCTCTGTCCGCCGTCCCTCGACCGGAAAATCCCGCGCTCTTTGTTGGCCGCGTACAGTTTCCCGATCGCCGCGACGAATACGTTATTCGGGTTCTTCGGATCGATGGCGATCTTGCCGATGTGGTGCGTCTCGTCGAGCCCGAGGTGTCTCCACGTTTGACCGGCATCGACTGATTTGTATACGCCGTTGCCGTAACCGACGGAGTCACGGAGCGTCGATTCGCCGCTCCCGACGTAGATCGTGTTGGGCTGGGACGGCGCGACGGCAATGGCGCCAATCGACGCGGTTGGTTGGGAATCGAAGATCGGAGTCCACACTCGACCACCGTCGATCGTCTTCCAGACTCCACCGTTCACCGCGCCAAAATAGAATTCGTTGGGACGGCCGGGCACGCCCGTCGCTGCCGCTACTCGGCCGCCGCGGAACGGGCCGAGCATGCGCCAGCGCAGTCCAGAGTACAGATCCGCCCGCACGGGCGCGGTGAGGATACCGCGATCCAGATCATCCTGGGTGGCCGCGTACCCAGGCTCGCGCCGAAAAAGATTCCGGAGCCGGGGATTGATTGTAGAGAAGGCAAGCCCGTACTGACCGGCGCGGAGGAGGAAGTCGCGCCGGGAAAACTCTGGCTCTTCCGTCACTGTCCGGCTTTCCCGACAGCCTCCCAGTCCTGGCGGGTGATCAAAACGATCGGTTGAAGGTTCTTCGTGCCGAGCTCGGTGTTGAGCGCAGCGAGATCCTTTGCCGACCATGCATCGAACGCCGCGACCACATCGGACAGCTCATGACCGATTGCGGCGGTGCGATCGAGCTGCATCTGTGACGGCCTGCCCTCATAGAATACGACAGCGCTGTACAAGTCGGCGAGATTCTCGCGAAGTCTTTCCTCGCCCGTGATCATGCCCCCTTCCTTAGTGGCAACGATCTTCTTGCGCATCACGTCGGCGGCGGCCGACGCGTCGCGGAGCCGCTGCGCGAGCGGATCACCGGTCGGCAGCCTGGCCGCCCGATCCGCGAGCGCGGCTCGAACCCCGTTCATCCGCTCGACCGCAAAGGACATATCACCGAGCAGCGATACGAGTTTGTTGGCGAGGGCGAACTGCGCCTGGCGATCAGCGAGCGTATGTGTCGTGCGTGGATCGGGCACGAGCTGGAGCGGCAGCGTGTAGATCTTGTCGTCCTTGGTCATCTTCACCGTGTAGGTGCCTGGCAGAACGCGCGGCCCATACGCGGCCCCGAAGGCGGCGCTCGCGGCGGGCGGAACTTTGGGCGGCTTCAGTCGCATGGACCAACGCACCCTGCTCAAGCCGCGCCGCTTGGTGCTTGGCACAGTTCCAACCAGTTTACCCGCAGCGTCCAGCACTTCGATCTTCATGTCGCCGAAGATGTGCCGCTTCTTCAGATAGTAGGTGATGACTGCCGCGTCGGTGGGATTGTCGCCCGTGTAAGACGCATCGCCGTTCGCCCACCCGCCTTGGGCGGGAATCTTCAGGATGGTCGGACGCGAGCGAATGAAGACGACATCGCTAGCAAGAGTTGCCGGTGTGAGCGCGCGGAGCGGCGTGATGTCGTCGATTATCCAGATTCCGCGACCGTGCGTGGCAATGACCAGATCGTTGTCGCGCGGATGAATCGCCAGATCGCGCACGGCGACAGCCGGGAAATCGCCGCCCTTGTAGCGCGACCACTGTGCGCCGCCGTCGAGCGACACCCAAAGCCCGAATTCGGTGCCGAGGAACAGCAGATTCGGGTTGACGAGGTCTTCCTTGATCACGTGGGCGTATCCGCGCACCGGACTTCCCGGCGCTACGACAGACTTCCACGTCTTGCCGTAGTCGGTCGACTTGTACGCATACGGTCGCATGTCGCCGAAGGTGTGAAGATCGAAAGTCGCGAAGATGGTGCCGTCGTTGAAATGGCTCGGCTCGACGGAAGACACCCACGCGGACTTCGGGAGATTCGGGACATTGGCGACGACGTTCGTCCAGGTTTTTCCGCCGTCGCGGGTGACCTGCAGGTTACCGTCGTCCGTCCCCGCCCAGATCACGTTCGCGCTCCTCGGCGACTCGGCGATCGCATAGATCGTCGTGTGCATTTCTGCCGCGGAGTTGTCGACCGTGACGCCTCCGGACTGTTCCTGGAGCTGCTTCGAAGGATCGTTCGTCGTGAGATCGGGCGAAATACGATCCCAGGTCTGCCCAAAGTCCTTCGTGCGATAGAGATACTGCGATCCGATGTACACCGTGCCGTTGTTCTTGGGGCTCACGTGGATCGGTGTGTTCCAGTTGAAGCGCTCCTTTCCTTCCTTGTATCGAGGTAGCGGTTTGAGCGGACGCGTCTCGTGTGTCTTCCTGTTGACGCGTCCGACTTCTCCTCCCTGCGCCTCGGCGTAGAGATAATTGGGATCGGTCGGATCCACGAACATCCAGAATCCGTCGCCGCCATACATGTTTTCCCAGCGGCTGTTGGTGATGCCGCCCGGATACTCCGAGTCGCCGACCCACGAACTGTTGTCCTGCAGGCCGCCGTACACGTGATACGGCCGGTCGTTGTCGAGGCTGACGTGATAGAACTGCGAGATCGGAAGGTTGTCGCCCTTCCACCACTTGTTGCCGGCGTCGTACGAATACCAGATACCGCCGTCGTCACCAGTGATGAGATGGTCTGTGCTGGCCGGGTCGACCCACACATCGTGGAAATCGCCGTGCGCGCCGTTTCCAATTCCGCTGAAGCTCTGCCCGCCATCGGAGCTGACAACGAGTGGCCCGTCCGGCTTGTACACGCGGTTCTCGTTTTTTGGATCAACGATGAGATTCGCGAAATAGAACGGCCGCCAGATCATCGCCTGGCTTCTGTCACGCATCTCCCAGGTGCGACCGCCGTCTGCCGACCGATAGAGAGCGTTCCTGGGCGGGACTGCTTCTATGAAAGCGTAGACGACGTCCGGATTCGACGGCGCGATCGTAACCGCTGTGCGACCCCACGGTTTTGGAGGAAGTCCGCTCGCGCTCGACGCGTTCAGATCGCTCCATGTCGCGCCCCCGTCATTGGTCTTGAACAAGCCGCTCCCGCTGGGTGCGGTCTCGCCGTCTCCGCCGGAGCGGAACGTCCACCCCTTGCGACGGAAGTCCCACAGTCCTGCAAAGAGCGTCTTGGGATTCTTGACGTCCATCGACATCATCGAGCAACCGGTTGACGCGTTGGGTCCTTTGAGCACCTTCGTCCAGCTCTGTCCGCCGTTGGTTGTCTTGTAAACGCCGCGGTCTTCGCCATCGCTCCACAGCTTGCCGGGAACGCACGCGTAGACGGTGTTCGGATCCGAAGGATCGATCAGAATCTTGGCGATGCGCTCCGACTCCCTGAGACCCATGTTGGTCCAGTTGTCTCCGCCGTCGACCGACTTGTAGATGCCGTCGCCGATCGAGACGCTGTTGCGCGTCCATGCTTCGCCGCTGCCGACCCAGATCACTTTGGGATTGGTGGGATCGATTGCGACAGCGCCAATTGATTGTACGGGCTCCTTATCGAACACAGGCTTGTAGGTCGTCCCGCCGTTCTCCGACTTCCAGACCCCGCCGCTGGCGGAGCCGAGGTAGATGGTGAGGCGATTGCCCTCATGCACCGCGGCGATCCCGGCCACACGTCCGCTCATCGCTGCCGAGCCGATGTTGCGAGCCCCGAGACCGGAGATGGTTTCCGAGTCGACTTTCGCTGCCCCAGTTAGCGGGATCGCCTGCGCGAAGACATTGCCGCTGATGGCAGCGACTAGGGCAATGCCGCAGCAGGTGGATTTCGAGAAGCTGATCATCAGAGTGACCCTCCGCCTGCCGGAGGCTTTGGACGCGAATAGCGGGTGGTGTCGATTGGCACGTTGAACTCGATTTTGTCGAGAGCGATTTTTCCGGACCCCGAGCTTCCTTTCTGCCGCGTCTCCATCGAGAACGGGAGATACCAACCGCCCACCTGCTTGTAGTCGCCGAGCGTCGTTTCAGTCTCCTGCGGGGTGCCCCGAATGATTCGCTTGGTATCGTACTTGATCGGTACGTACGAATCGGTATCCATATAGTAGTAGCGCGTGTCGCCGCTCTTCAGCGTGACTTTGAGCTTGTAGACGTCGGTGCCTTCGATCTGGTCCATGCCAACGACCTCGACCTTGTTGCCTTTCGCCTTGTAGTCGATGAGGGGCTCGTCGAAGTCCGAGTCCTCGACGATCCCGCGCAGCTCTTCTTCGCTCAGAGCCTCGGCGTCCTTCTTCCCCTGGAACGGGTCGATCTTCCATCCGTTGGAACCGTCGTACGCGTTGATGCCCGTCATCCCCTGAATAGTGAACTCCTCGCGAACCCTGTTCGGGCGCGTGCTCTCCTGGACGACGATAGCTTCGAATCCGCCATCTCCGATGTACTTGCCGGTTCGCCGGAGCGTCTTGATCGACTGAATCTTGTCTGCGCCGCCAACGGTCTTGATGTAGCGGGCGATGATGTCGTCCGCGGTGAGCGTCGTCTGCGCGCTGGAAGAAGCGGCGACGACGGATGTCGCTACAATGAGCAGGAGGTTACGCATGATTCCCTCGAGCAATGTCGAGTCGGTAGGAGGAAGGAGAGCTGACCAGAGATTTTGCGCACCAGGGGAATTGTTTGTCAATGAGGGTGTGTGCCAGATTTGAAGCTTCGGTACGCGTCTCCTGGACTACGAACCCACGAGTGAAGCTGGGGCAACGCGATGGCGGAAATTAAAACCAAGCCGACCGAAAAGAGCGTAAAGGCATTCCTCGACGGGATTTCCGACAAGAGTCGCCGGACGGATTGCGACACGCTGCTCGACATGATGAAGCGCGTCACCGGAGACGAGCCAAGGATCTGGGGAACGGGATTGGTCGGATTCGGCAGCTACCATTACAAGTACGCGAGCGGGCACGAGG
>CATPBN010000325.1 GCA_955652635.1 uncultured Gemmatimonadaceae bacterium | reverse complement strand
GTGTTTGTACCGCGCGGCGCTCGGATCGGACCGCGCGCGCCGCGTTTTGCGGACGTCTTCGAGTCTGGTGCTACTCCCACATCTGTCACGTCACACGTCCAATGTCGGCGAAGCGCTCGTCCGCGACAGCGGCTCTGAGCGCCGAGATGTCTGCGCCCAGCACCCGATCCGCCTCGAGACGGGGCACGATCTCGCGCACGCGCTCATGCGCGGTGCGAACACCACGGCCGGGCTTGAGCGGCGCCCTGAAGTCGATCGCCTGTGCTCCGCACATCAGCTCGATCGCGAGGATGTTTTCCAGATTGCGCAGAACGCGCCGCGCCTTCCACGCCGCGCCCATCGCCATGGGAACTACGTCCTCCTTGCCCCCGTCGGTGGGAATCGTGTCCACGCTGGCTGGATGGGAGAGCACCTTGCACTCGCTGGCCAGGGCGGCCGCCGTCACCTGGGCCATCATGAACCCGGAATGCACGCCCGCGTCCGGCGAGAGAAATGGCGGCAGTCCCTGGTTGAGATCGGGGTGAACCAGCCGGTCGATTCTCCGCTCTGCCATCGTCGCCAGGTGCGTCAGCACGATTGCCAGAAAATCGAGCGCCATCGCGACGGTGAGACCGTGAAAGTTCCCGCCGCTCAGCGTCTCGCCGTTCTCGAACACGAGGGGATTGTCGGTGGCGGCGTTCAACTCTCGCGACACCGCATTATCGATCCAGTCGAGCGCGTCGAGCACGGGCCCGTGGACCTGGGGCATGCAGCGCAGCGAGTAAGGATCCTGCACCCGGGGATCGCCGTGACGATGTGATTCGCGCAGCTCGCTGTCGGCGAGAAGATCGCGAAGGAGCGCCGCCGAGCGGGACTGCCCCTTCTGCCCGCGCGCGTCGTGGATGCGCTCGTCGAACGCGACAGGCGTTCCGAGCAGCGCTTCGAGAGACATTGCGCCAGCGACGTGGGCGGTACGCCAGAGCGAGCGCGCGCCGACGAGCGCGATGAGCGCGACGGCGGTGTGGGCCTGGGTGCCATTGATGAGGGTGATCCCCTCCTTGGGCGCGAGCACCACCGGCTTGGTACCAATCCGCGCCAGGAACTTCGCCGCAGATTCTTCTTGCCCCTCCTTGATCAAGGTTCCCTCACCGATCATGGAAAGCGCGAGATGCGCGAGGGGTGCCAAGTCTCCGCTTGCGCCGACGCTCCCCTGCTCCGGAATCGGCGGATAGACATCGGCGTTGAGCATGTCGAGCAGGAGATCGACGAGCTCGGGTCGAACGCCCGAGTACCCCTTGGCGATCACGTTCGCGCGCAACAGCATCATCGCCCGTACTTCGGGCTCGGGAAGCCGATCTCCAACTCCCGACGCGTGGCTGCGCGCCAGATTGATCTGCAGCTCTGCCAGCTTGTTCGGCGGGATGGCGACATCCGAGAGTTTGCCGAAGCCGGTCGTCACGCCGTACACGACTTCGTTTTTCTCGACAATGGCATCGACGACGGCGCGCGTTCGTAGCATCCGCTTCCGTGCTTTCGGTGCGAGACCAACGCGAAGTCGCTCGACCGCGACGGCGTAAGCTTCATCGACGGTCAGCGAATCGCCATCGATGAGCAGTTTTTCGGTCTCCGTCACTTTTTCTTCTTTTGAGGAGAACGCTTCCTGGCCGGTGACCGCTTCTTGACGGGAACGCGTTTACTGGCTGCCGGCGACTTCTTCCTGACGAGGACGCGCTCCTCTGGATCCCATCGCCAGCCCCCCTCCTTTGCGCCAGGCTCAATCTTTACTGCGCCCAGCCACCTGGATTCAGTATTGATGTCCTGCCAGTCCTTCTTTCCGGCGAGCACATCGCGTCCGAGTTGCGTGACTCTCAGCTCTCTTCTCACGAAGTCGCGCGAATTCTTGGCGGTCGGTGATACGACCGCGCCGCCCTTGCTCCACGTCAACAACGGCCTCTTCTTGCCGCTAAGTCTCTCCAGATACGAATAAAAGACGATGTCTCCAAGGAAAATGCTTTCCTGTTTCTTCGCGCATTCAAGAAACGCCGCCACCGGGTTCGTGTGACCCTCCTCTACCGCGGTAAGCGCCTCTCGCTCGGACCTCGAAAGGCCGTTTGCGACCGAAGGGAATTCCTCCAGATGGCGCCAGAGCGCAAAGGCCAGGTACGGGAGCGCGGAAAGGTTCTCCCCGAGCAAGCGCGCGATTCCTGAAGGATCGTCCGAGCCAAACGCCTTCCATGCTTTCTGCGCCACCGCATACTGCTCCGGAGTTACCGGCGCCCGGGCCGCGTCCAGCTCCTTGAGCTTCGCGGACGACAACGGCGGGATATACCCGTCAACCTGAATCAGCGCGAGCTTCTTCCGCCTCGGGGAGCCGCGCGAAAAAAAGTCGACCAGCTGGATCAGCTGGAGCTGGTCGTAGAGATCGTCCTCGAACCAGAGAACTACTTCGTCGAAGTAATCGAGGTGCTGCATCACCCGGTCGCGCTCGGCGAAGTCGCCGCTCACGTGGGCGAAATCTCCCCATCCCCGCTCCGAGATGAACCGTGTCCGCTGCTTGCTCAGCGCGTTGAGCGATAGCGAGGAGTCGACCGGTCCTTCATGCAGCACGTCACGCCAGGCAATGATTTTTCCGGCGATGCCGGCTTCGCTGAGCGTGCCGACAGCGCTATCGCCATTCGTGATGTTGAGCCGCTGAGTCACTGTCAGCGACTTATTGTGGGCCGGTAGGTCGATTTGTCATAGTTGAATTTTAGATCGGGTTCGGCTATCAGGGCAATGAAGAAACTGAACGCGAAGTTCCCATTGGGGGCCTGCGTGAAGGCGAAAATGGCCCGCCAGTCGTGCAGCTCCCTCTGGAG
>CATPBN010000324.1 GCA_955652635.1 uncultured Gemmatimonadaceae bacterium | reverse complement strand
TTCGCGTTCAGCGGTCTCCAGCCTGGGACTTACATCGTGCGCGTACGAGTCGACTGGGAGGCGCCCGATCCAAATGACCTCTTTCACTCCGTCAGGCCATTCAGAGCTGTCGTGGCCGCTGTCGTCCGGATTGAGGAGGGTATGCAGAAGCAAATCGCCGTTAACCAAACCGGAAACGCGTTTCTTCACTGACCACGTAGCAACCTGCCACAAGAGAAAAGAGCCCCCGAGCGTCTAATCGCTCACGAGTAATAGCCTGAGGTCTATGGGCCCTGGGTAGAGTTGAACCGCGGGTGATGGAAGGCCCGGAGAAGAAAGCTGACACGGGGCTGGGGCGTGTTGAGGTTAGCCCGGTAGTCAAGCTGTGGAGAAACTGGCTAACAAACTGGCAAACTTGAGACGCAAGGCAGCAAAAAAAATCCCCGCCTCGCGTGTAAACGAAACGGGGAAATGCAGTTAGATCAGATTGCCCCTCCAGGTTTCGAACCTGGACTCTCCTGATCCAGAATCAGGCGTGTTGCCAGTTACACCAAGGGGCAGTACTCAGTTTTTTGTCGCCGACACCCGCAATCTAAAACCCCGGAGCCGGGGCTTCAATGCGCGACTTCTTGCGCTTTTGGAGATCGTTGCGCCGGTCAGTCGGGAACTCGTAACAAGACGCCCGCGTGGGTGGATGCGTCGGCGCTCGTCCGCGCGGTGGTTGCATGCGGGGCGAATCGTGCGAGGAGTGTGAGGCGAGGCAGTTAGGGATCTATGCAGGGAGGCGGGTGTCCTCACAGGCGACGTGCCCGCGTAACAAGCAATTGTGTGATTAGGCAAGGCTGGGTGCCCGCGAGCGAGCGCAAGCCGCGAGTGGGCCGACGGGCTCGATGCGTGTAAGCGAGCTAGTCGCCGAAGAGGACACCCCTCCTCGACCCGAGCAGGGATGCCAGAGGGTTGGGCGGCTCATCCCTTGCTCTTCGTCCGCCCATGGCGTCGCCCAACCCTTCGCCCCCACGCGCTCCTTCAATCGAGCCAAAGATCGAATTGACACGGAAGCAGCGCATTGGGATTCCAATCCTGCTCGCCGTTCCGATACTGGCGCTGTTCGGCCTCTTCGGAGAGACCCGAGGTCAGGCCCACACAACGAGCGGCTCGATCGACGTGGAAGTGTCTTATCCCGCGCGTTTCCGCTATCGGCAGGTGCAATCGCTGCACGTGAGCGTTCGCAATCTCTCGACGACAGTGGCCGATACGATGAGGGTTTCCTTCGACACCGCGTACATCTCTCGCTTCTCGAGCGTGCGATTCGACCCCGCCGCGAAATCGGCCTACACTGTCGATCTCACCGACGTCAAACCGTCGGAATCGCGTCTCGTATCGGTCGAGCTGTGGGGGCAGGACTACGGGAGCCATCGCGGTACGGTCGTGGCGCGTCATGGTACCGATAGCGCGATAGTTCATCTGAGCACGTTCGTTTTTCCCTGAGCGTCGTCGCCGAGTAGGGGGGAGAAAAAATGGAAACTGTTTTCAGAGTCATTTTCGTCTACGCCTTCGTCTGGGCCTGCCTTCGAACGCTGGGCAAACGCGAGCTGTCACAGCTGGCTCCGTTCGAGCTCGTCATGCTGCTGCTGATTCCACAATTCTTTTCGCGCGCGCTCACCCGACAGGATTATTCGATGACGAACTCAGTCGTCGCCGCGACGACTCTCTTCTCGATCGTGTTCCTGACATCGATCGCGAGCTTCCGATTCGCCGGCTTCCGACATTTCATGCAAGCGAATCCGACCGTACTCGTCAGGCAGGGCCAGTTTCTGCCTCCCGGTCTCCGTCGCGAGCGAATTACTGCGGATGAGATCGTCTCGGCGATGCACAAAGCCGGGATCGAACGGATCGAAGATGTAGCGTGGGCCATTCTCGAACCGGATGGCAAGATCGCGATTATTCGAGCCGGTGGCGCCGACGTTCATAACGTTGAAGCAGACAGAGGCACAGGAGCCCGGCAATAGCGAGTACTATTAAGGATCGTGACGACAAGAGTAACGCGAATTCTGTTGGCACTGCCGCTGGCTCCCATAGCCGCGGTTATGTCGCTCGCACAATCGCCCCTGTCGGCTCCGCCCCCGCCGCCCGCTGAAAGTGCAACTGTAATCAACAAGAGGGCCTTCGCCCTCGGCGAACGTCTCTCTTACGACGCGAGCTTTGGCCACATCCACGTAGGACACGGGATGATGCTGCTCGCGGGGCCCGACACAGTACGGGGCCACATCGCCTGGCGGGCCATATTTACGATATCGGGAGGAACGTTTTTCTTCCGCGTTCGCGATAGCACGGTAAGCTGGTTCGATACCACGACTCTGTCCTCTGTGCGCTTTGTGCAGCACATTCGCGAAGGACGCTACCACGCTGACAGGGATTACCAGATCTACCCCGAGCGAGGCACCTACCTGCGCCTCGATGAGCCCGAGGTCGGCGAGGTCAAATCGGTGCGCGAGCCCCTCGACGACGCATCGTTTCTCTATTTCTTGCGGACCGTTCCGCTGGAAGCCGGTCATACCTACCAGTTCAATCGCTATTTCCAGCCCGAAGGAAATCCCATCATCATCCGCGTGGTGCGTAGAGAGCGTGTGACGGTGCCGGCGGGAACGTTCAACGCGATCGTCGTTCAGCCGGAGTTCAAGACCCCCGGGATCTTCTCACAGAAGGGACACGCTGAAGTGTGGCTCGCCGACGACAGCACGCACATGATGCTGATGCTGAAATCGGGCCTGTCTTTCGGCTCACTGAATCTCTATCTCACCAAGTATTCGCCCGGGACCTCACGGTAGCGCGCGGGGCGGGATCGCTGGTCGAACAGCTGCATTCGAAGCTCTGGGCACCGTCGGCACGAAGATCCGATCCACCGTGGGAAGATCGACGAACAGCAGCGCGACCACGAGAATCGTGCACGCGACGACCGCGAGCATGAGCACCGGTTCCCGATACAATCCTTCCGGACGCTGCGCTGCGCTATCCGGTCGGAATCCGACGGCGAGGTAGATCGCCATCACGAGCGCAATCAACGGGAACGACACGATGAGCTCGATGCGATAGCGCATCGCGAACGCGCCGAAAAAGAGCATCGCGGCAGACGCATAAAACACGATCGAGATGAACATGCTCTGCTCAGTTACCTTCCCAAACGACCGCCGATACGCCGTAGCTCGGCTACGATCCCCAATGTGCCTTAGCTCGGCGAAGCGCTTGATCGCCATGAAGTAGCAGCCGACCATCCAGTAGCTCACGAGCAGCGAAACGGGAGCAAGCCCGCCCGGACTCACGATGTACCAGCCCACCAGCATCCTGAGCGGATTGTTCACCGATTCCGAGAGGACGTCGATGTACGGGACATCCTTGCTGCGGATCGGCGGGACGTTGTAGACGGATCCCATCGCCCACAAGGCGGCGAGCGCAGCGCCAAGTCCGAACGAAAGGAACGCGCCGATACCAATTCCGACTCCGGCGAGCACCAGCCACTCGACGTAAGCGAG
>CATPBN010000323.1 GCA_955652635.1 uncultured Gemmatimonadaceae bacterium | reverse complement strand
GCTTTGCGCGCCGCCTCGCCCGAGTAGTGGGTCGTCACGCTTCGGATCCAATCATGTCGTCGATCTTGTCCGAGACTTCCTCGATGAGCATCAAACGCTCCTCCCACGGAAGAAATGCGCTCTCGAATCCGTTCAGCGCAATCCCGGCGAGCTCGTCCATGGTAAATCCCAGGTGCTCTGCCGCGTAAACGTATTCGTCGGTGAGCGTGGTCGCGCTCATCAGACGGTTGTCGGTGTTGAGGGTGACATTGAGACCCCGATCGAAGTACTCCCGGAATGGGTGCGTGGCGTACGACTCAGCCACTCTCGTCTGGACGTTGCTGGTGAGGCAGACCTCGAGAGCGATACGCCTGTCGTTCACGTACTGCGTAAGATCCGGATCCTCGATCAGCCGCGTGCCGTGGCCAATGCGGTTTGCGCCGCAGATGTGCACCGCCTGGCGAATCGACTCCGCCCCGTCGCCCTCGCCGGCGTGGACAGTCACCGCAAGATTGTGCTCCCGCGCATATCTGAACGCCTCGGCGTGCAACGACGCCGGGTTACCCTTCTCGCCTCCTGCCAGGTCGAATGCGACGACGCCATCGTTCTTGAACTCGACCGCGAGCCGTGCCATCTCGAGCGAGTGCTCGGCGGGGTACTGCCTCATGGCGACGACGATGAACCGGCCCGTAATTCCGAAGTCATTTTCGGCGCGGCGCAGTCCACGGAGCGGCGCCTCGACGGCTTCGACGAGCGTAAGACCCTGCACGACGTTGAGAATCGGCGCGTTCCTGACCTCGATGTACCGGACGCCATCCTCCGCTGCGTCTTCGGCCAGCTCGTAGGCGATGCGCTCCAGCGCATCCGCAGTCTGCATCACTGAAACCGTGACGTCGAAGAGGCGCAGGTAATCCTCGAGACTCCTCGCGTCGTCCGCCCTCATGACTTCAGCCAATTCCTCGGCGGTTTGCCTGGGCATCGTTATTCGATGTTCGCGCGCGAGATCGAGGAGGGTTGCCGGACGAAGCGACCCATCCAGATGGCAGTGCAACTCCGCTTTTGGCAGCTGGCGGAGCTTGGTGGAAAAAATCGAGAGCGGCATTACAGTTGGTTTGGGTCCGTGTCGTCGTCCGATGCTTGACGAGCGCGAACGATGCGAAAGATCGCACCGTTGTGCACGCGAGTCTCGTTAGCTGTAACTATACCGCGGCTGTCGGTGATCAGACGCTCGCCGCGGCGAATTGCGGCCGCTTGTGTCGCGTCCCACGCCTCGACCGCGTCGAGAGCCGTCGCCGAGGCGGCGATTTCCATCGGCTTGGCGTTGATGTAGATCCGGACTGTCTCGCTCATGGGGTAACTGGCGCGATTCGTATCTCCGACGGCGCCGTGATTGGCGCGGGCAGGGTTCGGAGATAGGCAATGAGCGCGTCGAGATCCACGATGTTCAGCGGCCGTGAAGCAGTCGCCAGCGCACCGGCGTTGTAGCCTTCGCCACCGGTGGCCAGAAAGTCATTCATGATGACGTTGTAATCGCGGCTGTCAGATAACAGAGCTCCGCCGGCCATTGTCGCCGAAACGATGCGCGAGCCCGGCGGCCTCGACGGGTCGTACCTGATGGTGATTCCGCTCACATGGTCGTTGATTGGAGACTTGTTCAGCATTTCCTCGAGCAATTCACGAAGCTGCGCGCCGGTCATCGTGAGAGAGTAGAGCGTGTTGCCGAAGGGCTGGATCTCGAATAAGGAGCCGTACGTCGCCTCGCCCGCTCTCAGCTCGGTTCTGATGCCTCCGTTGTTCATGATCGCGACATCACCGTTGCCCGCCCATCTCTGTGAATCGGCGATGAGGTTGCCAAGGGGATACTGGGGTCCCTGCCGAACGAGCGTGACCGGGATTGTGGCGACGTGGCGCTTCATTAGCGGCGCAACACGCGCGACCGCTCTGCGCACAATCGAAGCGATCGCCGGGAGAGGCTTGATGGTGTCGACAGCGAGCTCGCGGACTTCGTGCCTGACCGGTCGGCCGACGTCAGGACCCGTCGGCAAATCGAGGATATCGATCGCCCTTCCACTGGAGCGAGCCTGCACGATCGGAATTCCGTTGATCTCCGTGTTTACAAGCGTATGGGTGTGGCCGCTTACAATCGCATCGACCCTGGTTTTCAATTTTCGAGCGAGGTCGATGATCTCGCCATTGCAGGCACCCGCACCGTCCCGGCCGCAGGTGGCGCCCGCGTGAGCGATGACGATTACGAAATTTGCGCCTCGTCTCCTCAGCACCCTGCCAATGCTGTCGACGATGGGAGCGGGATCATCGAAGCGGAGGCCGACGACGTTGGCGGCACGCGTTGTCGTCGGAGTGCTGACCGTCGACACTCCGATGATACCGACTTTGGTTCGGCCACGGGTGACGATGGTGTCGTTGGGAATCCATTTCACATCTCGGCCAGTTGTGTCGCGCACGTTGGCCCCGAAGATTCCAAACGTTGCCTGACGCATTCGGGCTCTGAGGGTGTCGACTCCCCAGTCGAACTCATGATTTCCCAATGCAGACGCGGCGTACCCCATTCTATTGTAGTACTCGACCACTGGGCGCCCGTAAGACAGGTTCGACGCGACCGTTCCCTGAAAGAGATCGCCGGCATCCAACAAAATGGTTTCGCAGCCTGGGAGGCATTCTCTCCGGGCCCGGTCCAAGGCTGTCGCTACGTATGCCGCGCCGCCACGCCTAACCCCGGACGCATCAGGTCGTGGCTCCAGCGCGCCGTGAAAATCATTCGTGGCGATGATCCGCAGAAACCTGGTCCGAGGAGGAAACGGGGGCGGCACCACCGGCAGGGCTCGGACCGGTGGCAAGATTCCTCCGCGGTCGTTGATCTCGAGCCCGGGTCCCCGCACCAACTCCCAGTTGCGGGTGAAATAGTCCTCCTGCTTCAGAACTCCGCGCCGTTTCACTTCATCGATGAGAAGCTGTCTGATTTCCTGTTGCTTGTCATACACAACCGGCGCGCCACTAAGCATCGAGTACCCGCCCCCACCAGTCTGCCGATAGTTGTTGAGCGCCATCGTAAACGTGTCCGTGTCACGAACCGGCGCGCCTTTGTAGACCAGGCGGGCGAGTCGAAATCCAACCGGCCTCGAGACGTCGAGGGCGTAGTCCACGCCGGAGACTATGTCGAAGTTGTAGCCGGGAATCTGCGGTTCGGTCTCAAGCGGTGCGGTCGGAGACGGCAGCGTCTTGTAGTATCGGCTGCTGAATTCGAGATAGTCGCGAAGTTGCCTGCCGGTAATGCGCACTGCGCGCAGGGTGTTGTCGTAGGGATACAGCTGGGCGACCTGGGCGATCGTTATCGGGCCCAGTCCCATGGTAACGTCAGTGGAGAACGCAGCGGTCGAAGCCAGATCCGATCCAGCGGCTTTCCGTTCAGTTTCCAGAATGAAGTCGATCAGCGGCGTGTCTCTGAGACGCGCGGAGTCCGCAGTCCATCGCTCGGGCGTGGTTCCGATTGGTGTTGTGACGTAAGCCACCGTTCCACGGTGAATTGCGCCCGTAGCCAGCAGCACCGCCGGATCCTCCGCGTGCCCCGCCGCCTGAACCAGATCACTCCGTTTCTCGGTGACGCGCCAGCCCGCG
>CATPBN010000322.1 GCA_955652635.1 uncultured Gemmatimonadaceae bacterium | reverse complement strand
TTCCCGTGGTCATCGTACATCCCGGAAGCATTGGGAAGGAGTGGGAAGGTGCGGTACGCCCACATCACTTCGAGGGCGTTCTCACAGTCGTCGCCAAGCTCTTTCACATTGTGATGCCAGACGTCGCGGTTTTTGGGCAGAAAGATCTGCAACAGGCCGCGGCTATCAAGGCGATGGTGCGCGATCTCAATTTTCCCGTCGGGATTCTTATAGCGCCAACCGTGAGAGAGCCAGATGGGCTCGCCATGGCCAGCCGAAACCGCTACCTATCTCCCAGGGATCGTGAGCTCGGGCTCATTCTTTCGAGAGCCCTCTTCGCGATGCGCGACGCGTTCGGCAGGGGAGAGCGGAGAGCGAGCGCGCTCGAAGCGATTGGCTGGCGCATGCTCGAGCGCGTAGTTGGATTGACTCCGCGCTATCTCGCTGTGGTGAACGCCGACACGTTTCACCGCGTCGACAACGCACGCCACGGCGATGCCGCAGTCGGCGCCGTCCGAGTCGGTGAAACCAGGCTGATCGACAACATCATCTTCTGACATGGTGGAACTCCAGACTTCCGGATTGCCAGCCTGGGCGCAAGTAAGCGAGCGTCGTTTCGCGCACATTCAGCGAGTGACTTCTCTCTTGAGGGCGTGGGGAGCGGCGATGCGTCTCTCCGCCGACGAGGCGAATGCGTGGATCGACGCTGGTACGTGGCACGACGCGTTGCGCGATGCGCCGATTTCGGAGCTGCGGGACATCACCGGCGATCGAAAGTCACCAGATGGCTTGCTGCACGGCCCAGCGGTCGCGATCAGGCTCGAGGCGGAGGGAGAGCGCAGGAAGAACCTGCTGGCCGCGATTCGATACCACACCGTCGGCTCCGCCAAGTGGGATCAGACAGGGCGCGCGCTATACATGGCGGACTATCTCGAGCCCGGCCGGAAGTTTCTCGCCGAGGACAGAGGTTTTCTCGCGAGCCAGGTCCCACACAACTTCGAAGGCGTGTTTCGTCAGGTCGTGCGCTTCCGACTCGAGTGGTCGGTGCGCGAAGGCAATCACATCTTCCCTGAAACCGTCGAGCTCTGGAACAGTCTGAGGTAACGCGCCCCAGGCGTCGCTACGGACGACTCATTCTCGCCCTGTTCATACTTGCGGCGATCGCCTGGTTCGGTATCAGAGCGCTCAACGCTCGCAGCTCGGAAGCGCCCTACATCCCCGACGATGCTAAAGCACCGGAGGGAGTCCGGATCAAGGTCGAAGTGTTCAACGGAACCAGGACCAAGGGGCTCGCGCGGCGCGCAACATTGTTTCTACGCGACCACGGATTCGACGTCGTCGGCTCGGGTACGAACACCGAGCCCAGAGCAACCACGGTCGTCTACGATCGGTCAGGACATCCCGACTGGGCAGCGCGCGTAGGTCGAGCGATGGACGCGCCGGTAGTCACGCAGCGCGACAGCTCACGCTACCTGGACGTTACCGTCATCGTCGGCGCCAACTGGCGTCCGCCGCCGCTGCCGTTCCACCCGTAGCTGGCCACAAGCGGCGGAGATATCCATCCCGCGGCTCTTTCTCACCGCGACTTCGACGCCCGCGGCTCGGAGCCGCCGCGCGAACCAGTGAATCTGTTCCGGTGAGCTCGGCGTAAAATCTCCCGCTCCGCCAGGATGTAGTGGGATCAGGTTCACGAACGCTCTGCATTCACGCGCGAGCGCGGCGAGCTGCGACGCATGCTCGGCCGCATCGTTGACACCGCCAAGCATCACGTACTCGAACGTCACCCGTCGATCAAAGACTTTTCCGGCTTCGATCACGTCGGCGAGCGGATACTTCGTGTTGATCGGCATGAGCGACTGGCGCAGCTCGTCGTTCGGTGCATGAATGGAGATTGCCAGCCTGAATTGTTCGCCCCTCTCGCCGAGGGCGACAATCCCTGGCAGAACACCGACCGTCGAAACAGTGATGTGCCGCGCTCCGATTCCAAGCCCAGCGGGAGAATTGAGAACGGTGAGTGCTGGATCCACCGCCTTCCAGTTCATGAGTGGCTCGCCCATTCCCATGAAGACAATGTTCGTCACCTGCGTCGGCGGGTCGAGGAGCCTCATCTCGCGCACCTGAGCGGCGATCTCGAACATCTGGAGATTTCGGGTGAATCCCATCGCGCCCGTTGCGCAGAACGCGCACTGAAGGGCGCATCCGGCTTGAGACGATATACAGAGCGTCAGTCGCGATCCCTCGGGGATGGCAACTGTTTCGATGAATTCGCCGTCTTCCAGCCTGAACAGAAACTTTTCCGTCCCGTCGCTCGACGTCTGCCGAGTCGCGACCGTGAGTCGCGGAATCGTAAAGTGCTCGTCAAGAAGGCCGCGAAAGGCCGCCGGCAGGTCTGTCATCGCGGAAAAGCCTGGCGCAGGGTTCTGCCACAGGTGGCGAACCACCTGCGATCCACGAAACGGTTTCTCGCCGTGCTCGACCGCAAAGTCCCGCAGCACCTGCTCGGCCGCGGAAGGGAGCATGTTCAGGAGGTTTCGTTTCGCGGGCTCGACCTCCCGACGTGTGTTTGTTTGCGTCATGCTCCTTCCACCAAGTCTATGCAACTACTAAATTTAACCCCTGTTGATGCCTTTCTCGACCCATACGACGCGGCGCTGACCTCCACGCCTTCTTCATCCCGTTTCGCGACGGCCAAGCGCTCTCACCTGGCAGGTGAGTTACGAGCCTCGCACGCCGGCGCCAAAGTCAAACTCGGTGGCTGGGTACACCGCATCCGAAATCTTGGCGGGATCGTTTTCCTGGACCTTCGTGATCGCGCGGGTCTGGTCCAGGTCTCATTTGACCCGAAATGGACTCCCGAGGACGTCATCGAGCGCGCCGGGAAGCTGGGTCTCGAAACCGTCGTACTGGTCGAGGGTGAATGTGCAGCGCGTCCGGCGGAAATGCGCAACGCCGAGATGGAGACCGGCGAGGTAGAGGTGAGAGCTCGTGATTTCAGGATCGTCGGTCCGGCGGAAACGCCGGCGATTCCCGTTGCCCGCGGCAAAGGGGAAAAGCTTCCGGCCGAGGAGCTGAGGCTCAAACACCGCAACCTGGACCTTCGTCGAGGAGAGCTGCAGAAGAATATCATCCTGCGCCATCGTCTCCAGCAGGCGACGCGCCGGTACCTCGATGAGCGCGGGTTTCTGGAAATCGAGACGCCGATACTCACCAAGCCGACGCCGGAAGGTGCCCGCGACTATATCGTGCCGAGCAGGGTGCATCCGGGGGAGTTCTACGCCCTGCCACAGTCCCCGCAGCTGTACAAGCAGCTGCTCATGATCTCGGGGTTCGACAGATACTTCCAGATCGCGCGCTGCTTCCGCGACGAGGATCTGCGGGCGGACAGGCAACCTGAGTTCACGCAGATCGATATCGAGGCGTCCTTCATCGAACCTGAAGACATAATCACGCTCTCCGAAGGCATGCTCGCGTCCCAGTTCAAGGAAACGGGACAGGAGATTCCAGCGCGATTCGAGCGCCTCAAGTACCGAGACGCGATGGAGCGGTTTGGATCCGACCGTCCTGACCTGCGTTATGGGCTCGAGGTGTTCGATGCGAGCGAGGCGTTTCGCGGTTCTGATTTCGGCATCACGAATTCCGCTCTCGCCGCCGGCGGACGAGTCCGCGGGATCAGAATTCCTGGTGGCGCCGCTCTCTCACGCAAGCAGGTCGATGAGATCGAGTCGATTGCCAAGTCTGCCGGCGCCGGCGGTCTCATTCGGCTCAAGCGCGCCGCGGCTGGCCTCGAGGGTCCGGCTGCGAAATTCCTGAGCGAGAGCGGTGTCGAGCGCCTTGGGATTGGCGAGGGCGAGCTCTGTCTTCTTGTCGCCGGTGGTGAGCACGTGAGCAATCCAGCGCTCGATCGGGTCCGACAGGATGTTGCCCAGCGTCTGTCGCTCGTTCCGGCGAACAAGCAATCGTTTCTGTGGGTCACCGACTTCCCGATGTTCATTCGCGAGCAGAACGGGGCCCTCAGCTCGGTGCATCACCCGTTCACCGCGCCGAACCCGGACGACATTGAGCTTCTCGATTCCTCGCCGGAGAAGGTGCGCGCTCTGGCCTACGACGTCGTCCTCAACGGCTTGGAGTTGGGGGGCGGCAGCATTCGTATCAATGATCCAGCACTGCAGCGAAAAGTGCTATCGCTGTTAGGGGTCGACGCGAAGACCGCGCAGGCACGCTTCGGGTTTCTGCTCGACGCACTCAGCGCAGGCGCACCACCGCATGGCGGCATCGCGTTCGGCTTCGACAGGCTCGCGATGGTGCTTGCCGGAGCGACTTCGCTCCGTGATGTAATTGCTTTTCCGAAGACCACCGCGGCGCGGGCGCTGTTCGAGGACGCGCCTTCGACCGTGCCACCCGAGGACCTGAGGGAACTCCATCTCCAAATGACGAGTTGACGTGAGCGAAGAGACAACGATTCAGCGCCTCTCGACAGAAGGCGCGGACATGCTGACGCTGGCGGGAGTGAACGACGAGAACCTCGTCGAGCTGGCGCGACAGACCGGAGCAAAGATCAATCTCCG
>CATPBN010000321.1 GCA_955652635.1 uncultured Gemmatimonadaceae bacterium | reverse complement strand
TCGATTGTCCGCCGTTCACGCGGACACCGCCGCGTTGCGCCGGAAGCTCGACTCCATCGCCGATGCTCATCATGGCGTCGTTGGTTACAGTGTCATCGACCTGGAGACGGGCGCGCGTATCAGCAGGCGGGGCGACGAGACTTTTCCAACGGCGAGCCTGATCAAGGTTTCGATTCTGGTGACGGTGTACGATCTCGTCGCCAAGGGACAGCTTTCGCTCGACGATCCGCTCACTGTTCTCAAGATCGATCAGGTGCCGGGTTCAGGCGTCATACAGTTTCTGCACAATGGCACGATCCTCACCGTCCACGACGCCGCGTGGCTGATGTCGACCATCAGCGACAACACGGCGACCAACCTCCTTCTCGACCGCATCATCATCCGACGGGTGTGGGACAAGATGGACTCACTCGGCTTGCAGCACACCCGAGTTCATTCGAAGAGTTTTCGTCGTAACTCAAGCGTGGCGATGGACAGCTCAATGAAGTACGGGCTGGGCGTAACGACTCCCAACGAGATGGCGCATCTGTTCGAGCTGATGGCCCAAGGCAAGGCTGTCAGCCCCGCGGCAGACTCAGCGATGCTGGACATCCTTGAGCACAACGTTACGGACAACATGCTACAGCGGTATGCAGGCGGCGCCCGTGCTGCCCACAAGGATGGCGAGACGGATGAGGTGAGAACCGAATGCACGCTCTGGTATCTGCGAAACCGCGTGGTTGCCTGCGTGATGACGAAAGAGAACAAGGATCAGCGCTGGATCCTGGACAACGAGCCGCTGCTCACGATGGCAAGTATGGGGCTGGCGATCATCAATGCGTTTGGTGGAGTGCCACCTGCTCCGCCGTCTTCCTGACTGCGGCCGCAGCGGTTAGCCCAACCCTCAGCTTGCGACTCAGGAATTCCGCGACCGCGCTGTCGACCTTCACCGAGTTCGAGTGCCGCATGAAGTGATGCGTGTCGTCGGGAATGACCAGCTCCTCGTACGAAACACCGACAGCCTGAAGGCGCCGCACCAGATCTACCGTTTGTCCGAATGGGACATTGCGATCATCGTCACCGTGAATGAGCAGAACCGGTGATTTCCAGCTGCTCACATAAGCCACCGGCGACGAGCGAAACGAAACCTCCAATGCGCGCGCATCGTCGGGTGCCTGCTCGTAACCAACCCGCTTTGTCCGCGGGCTGTCTGTCGTCCAGTCGTGCACACCGTGGATATCCACGCCTGCCGCGAAGATGTCTGAATTCTTTGCCAGCGCCATCGCGGTGAGGTACCCCCCATACGAGCCACCGTAAACACCAATGCGTGAGGGATCTATTCCCGGCAGGGCTCGAAGGTAATTCCCGGCTGCTACGATGTCGACGTATTCCGCCGCGCCGCGCGGGCCTGACGCCGGCGGATTCTTGAAGTCGTGCCCATAACCGATGCCGAGCCTGTAGTTCACCGACAACACGACGAAGCCGAGGCTGGCCAGGTACTGGTTCGTCGCGTACGCATTGGCGTAGTAGTCGGAGTAATGCCAGCCGAGGAGCATTTGCCGTGGCGGACCGCCATGGATGAAGACCACCGCTGGTCTTTTCGCCGACGACGTCGAGGGCCGCTCGAAAATCTGTCCGTGTAGCGTCAAGCCGTCGCTCGACTTGAACACGACCTTTCGGGGACTGACGAGGCTCGCCGTCGGAAAATCCGGGGGGATCCGGTCGGCGCCGACCCATTTAATGCTGCCGCCGTTCAGAGGCATTACCGCCGGGACCGAAGGTCTTTGCGCCGTCGCTCCGATGAAGGCTATGGACTGTCCGTCGCCCGTCACGAACGGAGTCCATTCGTTGCCGATGCCAGGCGTCATCACTTTAGGCTCAGCGCGGTCGACCGGGACTCGCAGCACGTGTCGTCGATCTATGTCGTTGCTGTCCGGTCCGGTGTTCCCCGCAAATACCAGCCACCGGCCATCCGGGCTCATCTGGATGTACTCCGCCATGTAGCTGCCGGGCGTCAGAAGGAGGGGCGCCCCCCCGTTTTCAGAGATGGAGTAGAGGTGGGGCCATCCATCCATAGCGGACAGAAATACGATTCGGCCGTTCGCGGCCCAGTGCAGATTCGCCTCGCCCTGTGTATCCGGATAGGTGCCGCGCAGCGTCGTTGGTGAATCCCAGATCTGATGAGCGTTGCCAGTCGTTGCATCCGCGATCGAGATAGACCACGGGATGTTCCGCCGTTTGAGAAGGGAGTCGGGCGCACCGCCCCTTCCTGGTTGTTGGACGAAAGCGATGCGCTTCCCGTCGGGCGACCAGCGTGGCGAGAAATCACGCGAGCTCGATGGAGAGAGCCAGAAAATCGGCATCGAATCGTTCGCGAAAATTCCGATCCAGCTGTGGTCACCCCGATCCGCAACGAACGCCAGCCGGGATCCGTCCGGAGACCAGGCGAGATCGCCCAGCTCTCCCCGGATATTGAACAGTTTTTTCGCCGCCGTTGATCCGTCGATCGGGGAGATCCAGATCTCGTGGCTTTTTGTGAAAGCCACCCGATCTCCGCGTGGCGAAATGGCCGGCTCGTCGCCTTCGGCTAGTGCTTTCGGTTCTCCGCCGTCGAAGGGAACGGACCACACCTGTACCTTGTAGCCACTCGGACTCCCGGTGGGATTCACCGGAAGCCCTTCGTCCCAGTTTCCGCTGTGCTCGCCACCACGGACGTAGAGGACGTACCTCCCATCATTTGAAATCGATACGCTCGTCAGCTCCTGCCCGTCGTCCGTCGTGTAATTGGTGAGCCGGCGCGCGGTGAAGGCGGGGCCTTCGGCGACCCAGACATTACGCAGCCCGCGCTCGTTGAGTGCCCACGCAATTCGAGACCCGGAGTGCGCCGCGGTGAGCTCGTTTGGGAACGGGTAACTCTTTACCTGCTCGACTGTGAACGCGGTCGGCGCTCGCTGCGCGGCAAGGCTCGAAGACATGAGGACAATACAAACAACGGCCAGTACGGAATGGCCCAAAGATTCTCTCGACATTTTGCGTCCTCAGTGACCGGTGCGTTCTATCGTCTTGCCGGTGAAATTCTCGGTGCTCAGGTCCTTCGACGATAATGATCGCACGTATGCGGTCAGCATCCAGATCTGATCGTTAGAGATTCGTCCGCCCCAGGCAGGCATCCCGTCCGGCCTGCCTTCATAGATCGACTCGAAGACTTCCCCGGGCGTTCCGCCGAAATGCCAGCGGCCATCCTGGAAAGACGGACCCATCGCGCCCGATCCGTCCGCACCGTGACAGTCCAGGCAGTTGTACGCGACGAAGAGTTTTCCGCCAGTGATGATCGCAGCCTTGTCGCCCTCGTATGGGTTTTTTATCACCAGTGGCTTTACGGACGCTGGAAATCCGACGGGAAGATTATCGTCGTGCTGGACGAAACGCAGGCTGTCCCCCGCAATGAGCAGATGGCTAACCGCAGCCTGGCCCGGCGAAGCAGAGATCGCGTTGGCCGTGTCGTCACGCGCGCCGGCGCCGCGATTGCACGCAGAGAACAAGACAAACGCAGAGAGGGCTCTGATTGAGCGCCCCCGCGAAGATAGGCCGCGGATCTGGATTCTCATAAAGAGAACACGAACAGCTCGCCGCCCCAGCTCGTCCAGCGGGCGATGTCCGGCAACGTCGTTCCACGCTCGCGAACATCGTAAGGCAGGTTCGCCGCTACATCGCCAGCGATGAGAAGTCCCATGTCGCCGCCTATCCCCGCATAAATCGCGACGTATTGCTTTCCGTCGGGGCCGGTGTACGTCACCGGATTTCCAACCACGCCGGAGCCGAGCTTGAATTGCCACAACACTTTGCCGCTGCGTGCGTCGGCCGCCTTGAGCCATCCATCGAGCGTTCCGTAGAACACAACACCGCCGGCGGTGGCAAGAGCCCCACCCCACACCGGGAACGGCTCCTTGATCCCCCAGATCTTCTTCCCGGTCGTCGCATCCCAGGCGATGAATTCTCCCCGATAACCGCCCGGTCCTCCCTTCTCGGGCGCGTTGCCGCCGATGAATGGAGTCCCCGCGATATACGTCACTGCCCGTGCCTGGAAATCCATGCACAGATTGTTCGTCGGCACGTAGAAAAGCCCGGTTTGCGGCGAGAACGCGGCCGGTTGCTGATTCTTCCCACCCTCGAGACTGGGGCAGATGTCCTTCACATTCTTATCCTGGGCCGTCTTCTTGGTCTCGACGACTCTCGGCCGACCAGTCGTCAGATCGATGCCAGTCGACCAGTTCATCGGCACGAACGGCTCCGCCAGAATCACTTCGCCCGTGGCGCGGTCGATCGTGTAGGCGAATCCGTTGCGATCAAAATGCACCAGGACCTTCCTGGTCTGTCCCTTCATCGGGAGATCGACCAGGATGTTCTCGTTGACCGCGTCGTAATCCCACATATCGTGGGGTGTCACCTGGAACGCCCACACCATTTCGCCGGTATCCGCGTCCCGCGCGAGGATCGCCGCTGTCCATTTGTTATCGCCGGTTCGCTGGTTCTCATTCCACGGGCCGGGGTTGCTGGTTCCGTGATAGATGAGATTGAGCGCTGGATCGTAGGAGAGCCATCCCCACACAGCGCCTCCCCCGGTTTTCCAGGTGTCGCCCGGCCACGATGACACGCCGAGATTCGTTCCTTTGTCCTGAGCGTAAAACGGCTTGAACTTCGGGCCGACTTTGACGTCTTTGTCGGGGCCGATGTTGTAGGCGCGCCAGACTTCCTTGCCCGTCGACGCATCGAGCGCAGCGATCCATCCACGGACGCCCATCTCCCCACCACTCGATCCTACGATCACTTTGCTCTTCACCACGATTGGCGCCATCGTCATCGTTTCGCCACGGGCAAGATCTCCCATCTTGGTGCGCCACACCTGTGTGCCGGTCGCTGCATCGACCGCGACGGTGTGCCCATCGAGAAGGTTGTAAAAGATCTTTCCGTCAGCGTACGCCGCGCCCCGATTCACGACATCGCAACACGCTCGGCCGATTGCTTGCTGGGCATTCTCGGGGCGGAATTTCCACTTGAGCGGTTGGCCCGCCTGAGCGAGATCGATCGCGTAAGACACGTTCGGATACGGCGTAACCACGTACATCGTGTTGCCAATCACAAGCGGCTGCCCTTCGTGTCCACGCAGCACACCTGTCGAGAAGGCCCACGCGACGTGAAGATTCGCCACGTTTTGCGGAGTGATGGATGCCAGTTCGCTGTAGCGTGAGCTGGCATAATCCCCCGCTGGCATTTGCCACTCGCCTGGCGGGCCCGCATGCGGTACGGCGATGCGTGCCCCTGAAACCGAGCTCGTGCCGACAGCCGCAGTGGACGTGACCTTCGGGTCGCTGCTTCCCGTTGTATCAATTGCCGGATGCTTGCTCTCCACCTTGCACGCAAAGAGGGCCACGATCAAAACGATGGACGCTCCTCGGACAGCTCCGATCATTCTCATCACTCCTCGCAGTCGCACCGGCTCATGCGGGGATCACATAATCCTGCGCGGCGATTATCTGCCAGCGCCCATTCCGTCGCTGCCAAGTGTCAGTGAACTGGTACCGACGGTCGAACGAGCCCTTGGCGCCCTTTCCCTTGACGTGTAAGACTCCAGTAACCACCTGCACGTTGCCGAAGTCGTGGAGTTTCATGCCTTCATTTCGTGCCCACTCGACCTTGTCCGGACCTGTCACACCCTTGATCACCTCGCCGCGATTCATCACAGCTGCATTTTCCGTGTACACGAAGCTCGGGGCAAGCAACTGGTCGAACGTGCGCACGTCACGTTTGACGAGCGCAGTGGTCCACTGGTCCTCGAGCTGAATCGGTGGAAGGGAGGCAGTCGACTTCGGGCGAGGTTGCGCATCCAACGCCATCACACAAACCGATAGTCCTAACAGGGCAGTCCAAGAGTGTCTCATCTGTATGCCTCCGTTTGATCCAGTCAGGAAGTGCAACAACTCCTGGTCGGGTGCAAGTGCCCGGCCGCAAAGCCGTTCCTCAATCCGGGCCGTATGGTGACACTACCAACACACGCTGCCAAGAGATTGGGCGTACATCCTCGCCGAGATACATCGTGCCCAGCCGCCGCTTGCTATTGATGAACACCAGGAAGCGCATCGCCATGATCGCGCACGACAACCGCAAACACGACCTCCTCGATTGGGTCCGCTGCAACCGGGGTGTCCTTCTGCACCACGATCTCTTCGCAACCGGCACCACAGGCGCGATCCTCGCCTCCGAGCTTGGACTCGACATCACTCGCTTCGCCAGTGGACCACCAGGCGGCGATCAGCAGGTAGGCGCAGCAATCGTGGAAGGAAGGATCGATTTCGTCGTGTTTTTCTCGGATCCGCTCGAGCCGCATCCACACGACGTGGACGTCAAAGCGCTCCTGCGCATCGCCGTGGTCTACAATATTCCAGTCGCCTGCAACCGCGCGACCGCAGACTTCCTAGTTCGTCTCCCCTCATGAAGGAAGAATACCGCCGGCTCACGGTGGGGGTTGAAGATCAGTTGGTACGATGGGTTCAGCCCGTTCCTGTTGAACGACCGCAGAGTGAATCGATTCCCACCGAGCTCCCAACCCAGTTATTGATGCCGGAGTCGCGAGCGGTCTCGTGACGTTCTACACGATGTACGGTATGTAGCGTTTCCGCTCCTTCATGTAACGGCGATACGGCTCGCCGATCGTCTCGAGAAGCGCTCGCTCTTCGACCGAGACTCGATAGCTGTAAGTCGCGATCGTCGCAAGCGTAAGCAGCCCGAAGCTGACCCAGCTGCCAAGCGCCAACCCGATTCCGATGAACATCATCATCCCGGCTGTGTACGAGGGGTGCCTCACCCAGCGATATGGCCCCGAGGTGATCACCGGCTGGTCCGGCCTTGCCTTCACGTCGCCAGTGAAATATTCGCCGAGGGTGCGCCAGCAGTAACGCCTTAGCATGCTGCCGAGAACGATGGTCAGTATTCCGACGACGAAGAGCGGCACTTGCCAGCGCGCCGGAAACGACCAGGCTCTAACGAAGGCGACCGGATAGGCAATGATGAGAGCCGCCCACATCCCGCCAAGTATCACCTTGAGGGACCCACTGTCTTTCGAGTCCGCGTCTTTTACACCCTTGCGGCCACCCTGGACAACTTTCCACTCTGGGAGAAAGGCCCACACGTAAACTGCCCAGAATATCAGCGCATACGGCCAGACGAAGGGGAGTGGTCTCATGTGATTTCCGGCGTCCGATTGCTCGAAGTCGAATCGATCAGGTCAACGCGCTCTCAATGTCCGAGTAATCCGGATCGGGAAGATCCGCGTAGACCGGATTTGACAGATACCGCTCGCCGAAATCACAGATCACGGATACGATGAGTTTGCCCTTGTTCTCCGGCCGTGCGGCGACCTTGAGGGCAGCCCAGGTGATCGAGCCTGAGGAGATCCCGGCGAAGATGGCTTCCTCGCGCGACAGGCGGCGGGCCGTCGCAATCGCGTCGTCGTTCGTCACCTTAATAACTTCCTGGTAGATCTTCGTATCGAGGATGCTCGGTATGAACCCGGCGCCAATTCCCTGCTGCTTGTGTGGAGACGGCTCGCCACCCGATAGAACCGGGCTCTCGGCCGGTTCTACTGCAACGATGCGAATTCCCGACTTCTTCTCGCGCAGATAGCGCCCAGCGCCCGTGATCGTCCCGCCTGTCCCGACGCCGGAGACGAATATGTCCACTGCTCCGGCAGTGCCTTCCCAGATCTCGGGACCTGTCGTGCGGTAGTGCACCGCTGGATTCGATGGATTGTCGAACTGTCTTGGCATCCACGCGCGATCCCCAAGTTTTGCCAGAATTTGTTCTGCGCGCGCGATGGCTCCCTTCATTCCTTTCGGACCTTCCGTCAACACGACTCGGCAACCCAGAGCGCGGAGCATGTTCCTCCGCTCGATTGTCATTGTTTCGGGCATCGTGAACACGCAGCGAAACCCGCGAGCCACAGCCGCGTAGGCGAGTCCGATGCCCGTGTTGCCACTCGTGGGCTCGACGATGACCATTCCGGAACGAAGCTTCTTGTCACGGAGCGCATCATCGATCATCGCCGTGCCGATGCGGTCCTTCACTGAGTTGAACGGATTGAAGCCTTCGTGCTTGACCACGATCCGCGCGGGTAAATCGCGTCCGATGCGATTGAGCTGGATGAGCGGTGTGTCACCCATCGTTTCCGTTATGTCCTTGTAAATCCGCCGCTCCGCCACGATTCCCCCGGTGTCCGTTGAGAAGAAGGATATATCACCAGTCGCCGAACGCGCCAACATCGCCCGGTGCCTAGCTCCCGGTGAAGAAAATTCGCGGCAGGCTTCGTAGATTTACCTACAGTCCGGCTAACGGGTCGGGATTTACCCGTCCGCTCCGAGGACAATTTGATTCAGACGCGAAAAATACAAACCACTCCTGGTCCCGGGACCGCGCCCGTGGTGGCAGGCGCCGCACGCTCAGCGCCGAGCGCGTCCGCTATATACGAAGGGTTCAAAGCCCAGCGCAACGAGCTGAACAATCAGCTCGAACAATTACAGAGCACGAGGCAAGGGATAGACAACGAGCTCGAAGACATGGCCGCGAGCGCTCCCCAGCGTCCAGGACTCGAGGCAAGGCTCAAGGACGTCGACGGAAGAATTATGGCAGTCGATCAGATGCTTGCTGGCAATGCCGTCCAGATTGCGCAGGCCGCGGCGATACCCGGCGCGGTAGTGGAGCAGCCGCGGCCAATCAATCAGGGACCGCCGGAAGATGCCTATGTCCTCGGGGGAATCTTCATGATCATCGTGCTCCTACCGCTGTCTATCGCGTTTGCCAGACGGATCTGGCGGAGAAGCGCGGCTGTAGTCACTTCCTTCCCGAGAGAGCTTGCCGAGCGGCTCTCCCGGATGGAGCAGGCGGTGGAGGCGACAGCGGTGGAAGTCGAGAGGATCGGGGAGGGTCAGCGCTTTCTCACGCGCCTCTTCACGGAAGGCGAGGGAGCAAGAGCGATCGGTGCGGGAGCGGCACAGCCGCTCGAGAGAAAGCCAACCAAGTCTCCCGAGCGGCTGCCCTAGTTCTACTGAGGGTCGACGCCGGTCCTATCCGAGCGGAATTCGCGACTTGTTCTCGCCCAGCCAGCGGTCGAAGGTCTGAAGCTCGGGGTTCAGACTCTTTGTCTCGCTGATGTTCCGGGCGTCACAGCAATCCTGCTCGAATTCACTGTTGAACTGAAACATGTTGCCCAGATCCTCGGCACCCGGGAAGCCGAACCCCCGATAGGCAGCTGGCGACACGGCGTTGTATACCACCTGCTGTCCCAGCGCCTTCGACAGCGATTTCGCCATTTGCTCCCCGGTCAGGTGGCCGCCGGCGATGCCGACCGTCTTGCCAATCATCTCCGCCCCGTCTTCGAAGATCGCGTAGGCAGTCTTGCCGATGTCTTCCGACGCTATGCTCGCCAGTTTTTTGCTCCCCAGCGGGAGCGTGATGGCAAGCTTTCCATCGGCGCCCTTCTTCGGGCCCATTCCAAAATGGATGAAGTTCTCCCAGTAGAACGACGTCACGAGAAACGTCGTTGGCACGCCGAGCTGGGTAAAAATTGCGTTGGCCTCGCCCTTCCCATCGAAGTGCGGAACCTTGTATTTGCCCATCAGCGTGGGCATCCGCTCGTCAGACAGCGGAATCGATTGACGTGTGTCTTCGAGCGTCGACCAGATTACGTGTTTAACGCCCGCATCTTTTGCGGCCTGGGCCATGTTGCGAGCCTGGGAGATCTCCTTTTCCGGCTTGAAGTGCTCCCAGAAGTTTGTGACGCAGAAAGCGCCGTGGGCTCCTCCGAATGCTTGCTTGAGGCTCTTCACATCGTCGAGATCTGCCGCGACAACCTCGGCCCCGGCGTCGGCCAATGCCTTGGCCTTATCGGAGTTCACGTTTCGGGTGATCGCGCGAGCCGTGAATGGACCGTTCTTGTCGTTGAGAATCGCGCGGACGAGTCCGCCTCCCTGAGCGCCGGTGGCACCAACCACGGCAATGATTTTCCTGGTGACTCCAGGTTTTTTGCTGTCAGCCTTCTTGATTTTTCGGGGGGTCTTCCGGTTGGCCATCGTGATCCTTCCTCGTAGCTGGTCAGTTGTCGGATTTGCAGTCGACGGTGGTGCTACTCTATCCTGCGGCAGTTGGAGATTTCCGCAAGACCGGCATGCGAGGCAAACCTCATGGTCAGCGCGACAATACGGTGAGATTGAGCGTTCCAGCCGATCGTCTGAAGCGCGCTGTGACCGTTGCTGGACCAGTTTCGACTGCGGTAACGGCTTGCACGCCCTGCGAAATACTCAGCTTAACGCCGCCACTGACTTCGAGGGTGAAGTGCAGATCCGGTATTGTACTACCATCGCTGCCTATGGCCGTCATGGCGATAGGAATGCTATCGCCGACGAATAGAGTCCGGCTCGAGGCTCGAACTTCGATTCGGTCGATCTGTGGTATGACTCTGACGTCGCTGCTCCCCCGAATTCCATGCGACTGAGCGGAGACAGTCACGTTCCAGGTTGTACGCCCTGAACGAGGACGCGAGCGCGCGCGAACGAATCTTCGGGAGGCGGGGGAGGTAACGTGATCAGCCTCGCAACAAGCGGATTGGAGACACTCCACTCGGCGTCGAGAATGGGAGCGTAGCTGAAAATTCCGATCAATCCGCTTACACTGCCCGAGGCTTCCAGTCGAACCGTGTCGCCGACTTCGACAACTCCCCCCGAAGTAACGCCTATCGCTGTCAGGTTGCTGCTGAAAACCTCCCCCATGCCGGAGAGATCAAGAACCTTGCAGGCTGTGATGGCGAGCGTCGTAGCGATCATCAACGCGTTGAGGAAGTGCGCGCGAAGGCGTGGCAGTATTGCCATGCGAGCACGTTATGCTCGCCCCTTGGCAGGCCCAATACGTCGGATGACGTAGAAGCGCGCGCTCCCGAGCTGGCTATCGCGTGCTGGAGTTTGTGGGCCTGGCTACCAGTTCCCCTGCTCCCCCATCACATCGATCGCACGAGTCAGGCGATCAGCGGCATGCCGCCAGTTGGTCTGAACGGCACGTTGAGCGGCGGCTGTGTTCCCGGTGCGAATGGCATCCACGATGGCGTCGTGCTCTGTTCCCGCCGTTGGGACAGTGTCGAGCAGAAGCGCGATATACATCCTGATGTAGCGTTCCGCCTGCGGCTTGACGGCTTCGTGCAACGAGCGAAGACGTCCGCCAGCGCCGGCTTCGACGTAGCGCCGGTGAAATTTTTCGTCGAGCTCGTACAGCTTGCCCGGCTGTGCTCCCCGCACCGATGCAGCGCGGCGAAAATCCGCGTTCAGACTCTCTAGTTCGCTGGCCAGCCGCTCTCTCTCGGCACCGGTAAGCCTCGCGGCATTCCTTGCCGCGAGGCCTTCCAGCTCGGCGACGATCTCCAGCAGCTCCTGAACATCTTCCCTGGTCAGAGGCGCCACTGTCATGCGAGCCTGATGGGTGGTCGAAGCAATCACGTACCCCTCTCGCTCCAAGCGCTGAAACGCGGCGCGAACGGGAGTTCTGCTGACCCCGAAGCGCTCGGCGACTTCCGTTTCCACGATCCGCGCTCCGGGCGCGAGCTGTCCCTTGACGATCATTCCTCGCAGCGAGTCATAGAGCCGGTTCGCGCGTTCGGACGCACCAGTTCCGCGTCGTCCCGCTGACTGGGCTTTCGGTCTCGGGGCAGGTCGTCTCGGCATTATGCGGCCAATATAACTCCCACTGGCACGGCTTACGGGCCTGTCTTGCGCCTTGCCGCAGTTCGGATTATCCTGGGCTGTAATTTGTATACAAATCCGCATCCAATTGGAGGACCGATGTCGCTCTTCATCAGGAAGGACCTCGCCTCACTGCTCGCTGAAGCCGGCTCGGGGACCCTGCGTCGCGAGCTGGGACCCCTTGCCCTGGTCACGCTCGGCATCGGCGCCGTCATCGGCGCGGGAATTTTTGTACTCTCCGGGAACGTCGCCTCTCAACACGCGGGGCCGGCGCTCACTCTCTCGATGGTGTTCGCCGCAATGGCCTGCGTGTTCGCAGGTCTTTGCTACGCCGAGCTGGCGAGCATGATTCCAATAGCCGGGAGCGCGTATACCTACGCCTACGCGACGATGGGCGAGCTGGTTGCGTGGATAATCGGCTGGGATCTCATTCTCGAGTACTCGCTCAGCTCCTCGACTGTGGCGGCGGGATGGTCGGGCTACGCCGTCACCTTGCTGAACGAGATGGGCATCACGATTCCGCCACGCCTCACCGGTGCCCCGGGGACTCACATCTGCCTGCCCGATGGCACGCACGTCATCGGAGTGTTCAATCTCCCCGCGGTCGCGATTTGTCTCGCACTGACTGCACTGCTGGTGATTGGAATCCGCGAATCGGCGCGAGTCAACACCACTATCGTCATCATCAAGGTCGCCGTACTGGCACTGTTCGTTGCGGCGAGCGCACGCTACATCAACACCGCGAATCTGCATCCCTTCATTCCGCCGAACACTGGTCAGTTCGGATCGTTCGGATGGAGCGGAATCCTGCGCGGCGCCGGGATCATCTTCTTCGCATATATCGGATTCGACGCGGTCTCCACCGCCTCGCAGGAAGCGAAGAATCCGGGACGCGATATTCCGATCGGGATTCTCGTATCGCTGGCTATCTGCACCGTGATCTACATCGCCGTCGGCCTTGTGATGACTGGCCTCGTCCCATACACGAAGCTCAATGTTGCCTCCCCGATCGCAGTCGCGGTTCAGGCAACTGGATTAGCCTGGCTTCCCCCCATCATCAACATCGGCGCGATCTGTGGACTGTCGAGCGTGATTCTGGTGAATATGCTCGCTCAGTCGAGAATCTTTTATTCGATGAGCAGAGACGGGCTGCTCCCGCCGCTCTTCGCGAAGCTGCATCCCCGCTACCGCACTCCACACGTGACGACCATCATCACCGGTATACTTGTCGCGATTGCTTCCGGGCTATTCCCGATTACGGTCCTGGGCCTGCTAGTCAGCATGGGGACGCTTCTGGCGTTCGCGATTGTTTGTACCGGCGTGCTCATTCTGCGAAAGACAGCGCCAGAAACGCAGCGTCCATTCAGAACACCGGGAATGCCGTGGGTGCCCGTTGTCGGAACCTTGATCTGCCTCTACCTGATGTCCGGGCTTCCGCTACCAACATGGATCAGACTCTTCGTGTGGCTAGCGGTTGGGCTGACTATCTACTTCTCTTATGGCCGGTTTCGCGCGGCAACACTGCGTAGACGACCGATTGCGAATGCGGCTTAGCGCGTGAGCGGCCGCGCATAAACCTTGTCCCAGATTGTCAGAGCTGGCTTTGGTCTGAGATCCGAATCGACGAGCCCTAGTGTGGCAAACAATGGAAGTATCGCGGGGACCGGCTTCGGGAAGCTGCCCAGATCCAGATCGCTGAACGACAACTGAAATGCACCGATGCCCTTCGCTGCGTCGAGGAGCTCCGCCTGGCGTGCGATGTATCGCGCCTGCATTTCCGGCGAAGACGAGAATACCCCGCGCACCGACGACGAGGGCCATCCGCCCTCCACGACCATTAGTGGCAGCGACCTCGAGCCTCTCACGCGAGTGTAATAATCGAGAGGAATGCGATCTGGATCGTTGAACCCGCCTAGATACGGGTAGGACGACAGCCCGATCACGTTCATGAATGGGAAGTCACGCACGTCCTGGTCGATCCCGACGAATGCGGTCTGCTTGCCCAGTTTCCCCCATGCAGTCTCGACCTGCACGCTCACGTACAAAGGCAGTGCGCCCGAAGGATGCGTCCTGCGAATGTCGGCCGCCGCGTCGTTGGTCATTCGCACCACCGCATCGTAAATCGGCCTTGGGGCGAGCAGGCGAACAAGATTTGTCTCGGCGGCGAGCCCCAGATAATTCGGGTGCAGCATGTCGACGAGTGAACGGACATAGTTGCGATAAAGGCGTTGAACTGCTGGTTCGGATATGCTCCGGTGCGCAGCCACGAGTGCCGGCGCTTCGCTCTCCCGGGCGAGACCGTTGGTAACGTCGATGGTGATCACGAGCACCAGATGCTTCAAGCGGTAATAGTGCTCGAGATCGACCCCGTCACGTCGGAGGGCTTCCTCAGGAGATGTTCCGGCGAGGAGAAGCGCCCACGGAACATCGAGATGCATTATCGCGCCATCAGCTCGCTGCGTCCAAATCTCCATCGAGCGCACCGCGACCTTTATGTCGGGCTTGGGCGGGATGACAGAAAAGCCCATCACGAACGAGCGCGGAACTCCGGAAGAAACCTTGGACTCGGGCGCCGCGCGTGGGCAGGCGGTCAGCGCAAGTGCCAGACAGCCGGGAAATACCCGGCTATGAAAAACCTTCATTTGTGATAAATATGCAGCGCGACACCGTAAGCTGAACGGGAACGGAAACGTAACGGCCTCGCAATGGTTATCCCCTCTGCTTGTGGCTGACCCTTTGTGCTCGTATGCTGGAGAAGCTTCTGACTGGATTTTTTTGTGGAACTCCAACCGCAGGAAACGCGCACCAAATCCTCCAACACCAGGGCCTGGCAAGCAGTCCGTCCTGAAGAGAGCACACACCTCTCCGACTCGCGCCTACAGCTGCACCACGCTGCGCAATTCGGCGCCGCCGCGGGAATCTCCTTCCTGGAGCACCGGCCCGACGACAGTCACACCAACCTGGAATGGGTACCTCCTCTCGCGGGACTGGTCTCGCGAGTGATCCCGGCTCGCAAGCCATTCCGCATCGGTGTCAGGCCGGCCGATCTTATGTTGCTGATCGTCACCGAAAAGGATCAACCAATTGCGCGATATCGGTTGCATGGCCGCACCATCGTCGAGGCTACCCAGTGGATTCGTGAGCAGATCACGCAGCTGGGCATCGATGCCGCGCGGTATACGCTCAAGCGCAACTACGAAATTCCCATGCATCCGGTCGCAATGGGCGATTCGTTCGACGCCAGTGAGCGATCGCAATTCGAGGAGCTGTCGAAGTGGTTCGCGAACGGCGCGTCGATCCTCGGTTCTCTCGCTCGCTCGATTCACGACGCGAGCGACGTCAGATGCTGGCCGCATGACTTTGACATCGCGACGCTCATTCCCGTCGCGTCGGAGCGCACCATCGGAGTCGGCCTCGAGCCCGGTGATAAGTACTACGACGAGCCGTATTTCTACGTCAGCATGCAGCCGCCCCCGCTTGCGGCACAGGCTCGGTCACGACCGCTCTGGGGCCGTGGAACATGGCACACTCGCGACTGGATGGGCGCGGTTCTAGCCGGGTCGAGGCTCGAAGGCGCATCTCTACAAGAGTGGCAGGTTCGCGAGTTCATCGATTCGGCAGTCTCAGCCTGTCGAGCACTGGCAACCCAGAGCTAGACTGCAGCTTCGGCCTGCCTTGGCCAGATTCTGCTTCGCCGGTGCGCCGGGGCGATGAGCCGTTCCACTAGTCCCAGTACGCCATCGACAGCAAGGGCAAGCACCGCGGCTGGAAGCGCGCCCGAAAGAATCATTCGCGTATCAGCGAGCGCCAGGCCCGCAACGATCGGTTCGCCCAGACCTCCAGCGCCAATGAACGCGGCGAGTGTCGCTGCCCCAACGGTGATCACCGCAGCCGTACGTATCCCCGCCATTATCACCGGAGCGGCGAGCGGAAGCCGCACCCACATCAACCGCTGCACCGGAGTAGTCCCGAGAGCTTCGGCCGCAGCAACTGCCTCGGGGTCTGCGTCCCGGACACCGGTGTACGTTCCTCGCGCAATCGGGTAGAGCGCATACAGCCAGAGCGCCACCAGCGCCGGCACGACACCAACGCCGAGCAGAGGAATCATGAAGGCGAGGAGCGCGATGCTCGGAATAGTCTGCAAGACCCCGAGCGCACCGATTGAAGGCTCTGCCAGCAACCGGGTTCGCTCGAGTGCCAAGCCCAGCGGCAGCGCCACGATCACCGCGGCGAGTAGGGCCAGCCCGACGAGCACCAGGTGACGGCCGGTCAATGCCGCCAGGGTCGCGCGCCGATCCCACATGTATCGCGCGAAGCCGCTCCGAGTTTGTTCCGATGTTGTTCGCGCCACTTGTGCTCTCCCGATTAGACCGAGCGCGGCGAGCTCGTCACGGGCTACGCCACTCACGTCTTCTCCATCCACCTCCACTCGACGGTTCAGCCCGCGCATCGTCTGTTCGTCGACTCGTCCACCCAGAAGCGTTAGCGCCGCGATAGCGGACGGCGAC
>CATPBN010000320.1 GCA_955652635.1 uncultured Gemmatimonadaceae bacterium | reverse complement strand
CGCCGGCGATGCGTGCGCACATCGAGTCGTTCGTCGCGGGCATCAACGCGTTCGCCAAGGCGAATCCCACTCTGATCGGCGACTCGGTGCGCGCGGTGCTTCCGGTAGAACCAGTTGACGTCCTTGCCCACGGCAACCGCGTACTCTACGCACGGTTCGTGTCGAGCCCCGGAGCCACAGGTGACGCCGCGCGGGCCTGGCGCGATCGCGGCTCCAACGCTTGGGCGGTAGCGCCCAAACGCTCAGCGAGCGGGCACACGCTCCTTCTACAGAATCCGCATCTGCCGTGGTCCGATGTGTTCACCTGGATCGAAGCGCAGTACGTGGCGCCCGGCGTCAACCTCAGCGGAGCAGCCCTCGTCCTCTCGCCCGTGCTCGAGATTGCGTTCAACGACAACCTCGGCTGGACTCATACCGTGAATACGCAGGACGGCGAAGATCTGTACGAGCTCACCCTTTCGGGAGAGGGATACCTCTTCGACGGCGCTGTACGACCGTTCGAGGTGAGCACGCACATCATTCGTGTGCGACAGACTGACGGCTCCTTTCGCAGCGACACGGTGCGCGTCCGCCGATCGGTTCACGGGCCGATTCTCGAGGAGAAACCCGGCAAGGCAGTTGCGCTTTCTGTGGTCGGTCTCCACGGACCGCCGCTTTACGGAACTTACGCGCAATGGTGGGCGATGGGACGGGCGAGGAATTTCCAGGAATTCCTCACGGCGATTCATCCGAACCAGATTTCCGGCCAGAACATCACCTACGGCGACCGCGACGGGCACATCATGGTGTTCTACGGGGGAAACACGCCGGTGCGACCGCGGGGTGACAGGGCGTACTGGGCCGGTGTCGTGCGCGGCGACAGCTCTTCGACGCTCTGGACGTCGCTGCATTCGTTCGACGACATGCCGAAAACCGTGGATCCGCCGAGCGGCTGGGTGCAGAATGCCAACGATCCGCCCTGGTGGGCCACGTTCCCCGTCGTCGTGAGACCACAGAATTTTCCGTCCTATTTGGCAACGCGTCAGATGCTTCTGCGGCCACAACAATCCGCGGCGCTTCTCGCGGCCGATTCCAGCATTACCTGGGATGAGTTTCTCCGATACAAGAATTCCACGCACATGTTGCTCGCTGATCGGGTGCTCCACGACCTCCTACCAGCCGCCAAAGCGTCCTCGCTCGGGAATGTTCGCGCGGGCGCGAACATCCTGGCGGCGTGGGATCGTCAGGCTGACTCGTCGAGCAAGGGGGCGGTCCTATTCACGGAATGGTGGGCAGAGTACGGACGGCGCCGGCGCGGTCAGCCGCTGTACGCAGTTCCGTGGAGCGAGCAGTCCCCGCGCGCCACTCCTGATGGTCTCGCCGACACCGCGATCGCCCTCGCAGCACTTGGCGCTGCCGCAGATTCTGTTGCCAAACGTTACGGTTCCGCGGATATCCCCTGGGGTAGCGTATATCGTGTGAGACGCGACGGTCTCGACTTCGCGGGAAGCGGCGCCGGCGGGGAGTACGGAGTGTTTCGAGTCGTGTGGTACTCGAACAGAGAAACTGACGGTCGGTTCCGAGCGGCCGGCGGAGCATCGTGGGTCGCTGCGATTGAGTTCGCCAGGCCGTTACACGCTGCCTCACTCATTGGGTATGGAAACGCATCGCGAGCGGGCTCACGACACCGGACCGATCAGCTCGCACTGTTCGCGCGTGAGCAGCTCAAGCCTGTATGGCGGACTCGCCCGGAAATCGAAAGGCATCTCGAGAAGCGCGAGCAGTTCTAAATCTGCAGGTTTCCCTGCTGGCGTGTTATTTAAACAGATGACAAATTCACACGCAGTGCCATTGAGAGAATGCTCAGCGTGATCACCGTCGCCATAATCGAAGACAATCGCCTGGTTCGCGAGGGCATGAGGGATATGCTCAACGAGCTGCCCGACGTGAAGGTGGTGCTCGCGGCGAACAGCCTCGAGTCGTCGATGCTGAAAGAGACCAAACCACGCGTGGTCCTTCTCGATGTCGGTCTCCAGGACAAGAATTCTCTGCGCCTGGCAGAGTCATTGAAGAAGGAGCTGGCCGAGTCGCGGGTGATCGTAATGGATCTCCTGCCCATGCACGAGGAGATCGCCGACTTCGTGAATGCCGGCGTCGCCGGCTTCATTCTCAAGGACGCCACGTTCGAGGACTTCGTGGGGACCATTCGCTCGGTGGCCGATGGTGCGCGTGTGCTGCCGGCGCCAATGACCGGGACACTTTTCTCCCAGATCGCCAGGGTCGCCGTCAAGCGGGGACGCGAAGCGGCGCTCGAATCGGTGCGCATGACGCAGCGCGAGCGCGAGATCATCGCGCTCATCGCCGTCGGATTGAGCAACAAGGAGATCGCGCACCGCCTCGGCATCGCCACGGATACGGTGAAGAGCCACGTGCGCAACGTGATGGAGAAACTCGCTCTTCACAGTCGCCTCCAGATCGCTGCCTACGCGCACAGTCACGACGAGTAGCAACACGGCCTTTAAGGCGTACCAACGCCATTCCAACAGTTAGTGCACGGTTCACCCCCGCGATCGGGCATCGCGCCTGTCCGTGGCGGAACGACCCTGGTCCTCCCCCAAAAGAAGTACGCCTTCTTTCACCTATTCGGGTGATACGTGAGGGAAATGACGTGCACTAACGTCAAAGCATCTCCCATGAGCTGACTGTACCGCTTGGTCACGCTACGGTCGGAAGATCTCCGCGACAAGGACGCGTCCGCGCCCGCTCGCGCTCACATCGCATCAGGTCAGGAGGAGTTCGATGAACAGCGTCATCAGAGGCCGCGCTCTACAATCTCTAGCTTCGCGCGCGCGCATCGCACGAGTAACCGTGGCGGGCGCGCTCGCTGCGTTGTTCATCGCGGGGTGTTCTAGCAGCACCGATTTCAGCCCCATAACGACGGTCACCATCTCACCGACGTCGGCGACTGTCGCCGTGGGCGGAACGCAGCAGTTCACGGCGGTGACAAAGGATGGCAGGGGCACGACCATCACGACAACGACGCCTACTTGGTCTGTCACGGGTGGCGGCACGATCACCCAAACGGGCCTCTTTACGGCGGGTGCGACGCCAGGGACCTCCACAGTATCGGTAACGTGTACCGGCGTCACTGCCACTGCAACAGTCACCGTGGTTGGCGGGCCGCTCGCCTCCATAGTTGTGACGCCGAACCCGGGAACGATGCCCATCAATACCGCGCTGACGTACACGGCGTCGGGCAGAGACGCGCTTGGCAACACCGTTCCTATCACGGGGACCGTGTCATGGACGGTCGTAGCCGGTGGCGGCACCGTACCAGTTGGCGCCACGGGACTGACGGTACCCTTCACCGCGGGTTCCGTGACTGGGACGTTCACCAATACGGTCCGCGCATCGAACGGCACACTGTCGGGTACTGCGACGGCGATCGTAACTGCCGGACCGCTCGCCACCAGAGGCGGATCGCCGAGGCCGGGAACCATGCAGGTAAATACCTCGCTGACCTTTACTGCGGCGGGCATAGACGCCGGGGGCAGGACGGTACCAAACCCAGGGACAGGGACATGCCCGCTCAT
>CATPBN010000319.1 GCA_955652635.1 uncultured Gemmatimonadaceae bacterium | reverse complement strand
GCGCACGACACCCAGCTCCGCCTGGTAGCCGAGCGGACGCTGGCCCATTCAGTACAGGCCCAGATGCCGGTCGGCGTGGTCGTCGCGGAGGTCCCGTCAGGGCGACTGGTTTCAGTCAACGCCCAAATGACCGAGATATTGCGGACCGCGTTCATGCCCGCGCCCGATCTTCACAGCTATCAGGAGTGGGTCGGATTTCACAGCGATGGAAAGCCGTATTCCGCCCTCGAGTGGCCGCTTGCCCGTACCGTGACAACGAGGCAGGCAGTGCGGGGTGAAGAAATCCGAATTCAGAGGGGAGACAACACTGACGGATTCATCCGCATGAGCTCGGCTCCTGTAGTTGATGCGAATGGGAAGGTCGTTGCCGCCGTCGCCATCGTGGTTGACGTCACCGAACAGCGCAAGGCGGAGCGCGCCGTGAAAACTACTGATGAACGGCTCCGTTTCGTAGCGAAGGCTACAACCGACGTGATCTGGGACTGGGATGTGACAACCAACGCGCTGGTTTGGAACGACTCGGTTCAGACCGTATTCGGCCACAAGCAGCACCAGATCTATCCGGAGATACAATGGTGGTACGATCACTTGCATCCGGAAGACCGCGAGCGCGTCATCACCGGACTGCACGTCGTGCTGGAGCACGCCGGAACGAATTGGAGCGATCAATACCGTTATCAGCGCTCTGACGGCACGTACGCGAACGTGCTGGATCGCGCCTACATCGCCCGAGACAATTCAGGCGCGGCGCTGAGAGTCATCGGAGCCATGACAGACGTGACCGAGCGGACGCGCTCAGAAGCTGCAATAAGATTCCAGGCGCAGCTTCTCAACGCAGTACAACAGGCAGTCGTGGCGACAGATCCGGAGGGCATTGTGATCTTCTGGAACAAGTTCGCCGAGAACCTTTACGGATGGACCGCAGAAGAGTCGGTGGGCGGTACGATCGAGGAGCTGACGCCCTCGCCATTTCTCCGCGATCATGGCGCGGAAATCGTCGAGCGGGGCGCCGCGGGGGAGAGTTGGACCGGCGAATTTCTGGTTCAGGGAAAGTCGGGGAAGTCATTCCCTGCCTTGCTTACCACTTCGCCGGTGCTCGACGAGAAGGGCCGCGTGCTCGGGTTTGTGCGCGTCTCGATCGATCTTACCGAGCGCAGAAACCTCGAGGAGCAATTCCGTCAATCGCAAAAGATGGACGCAGTCGGCCGACTGGCCGGCGGAATCGCCCACGACTTCAACAATCTGCTCACCGTCATCCGGCTCAACACCGAAATCATCCTCGACAGCTTCGACGCGACGGACCCTCGGAGCGACGACGTAAAACAAATCAAGAGCGCGGCTGAGAGAGCTTCGTCGCTGACGCGGCAGCTCCTCGCCTTCAGTCGCAAACAGATTCTGCAGCCGCGCGTGCTCGACATGAACAGCGTGGTCGCAACGGTGGAGCCGATGCTCCGCCGCCTGATTGGCGAAGACGTCACGATTACATCCCAATGTGGCGCGCGCGGCTACGTTGTCGCGGACCCGGGGCAGCTCGAGCAGATACTCGTGAATCTGGTCGTCAACGCGCGCGATGCGATGCCACAGGGTGGCCGGATAAGCATCGAGACCCAAAACCTGGAGCTTGACGAGAACTATACGAGTGAGCACGCGCCCGTTGTTGCCGGACGTTACGTAATGCTCGCGGTGACGGACACTGGCGTCGGCATGAGCGTGGACACAAAAGAGCACGCGTTCGATCCGTTCTTTACGACCAAGGACCCTGGCAAGGGCACGGGGCTTGGCCTGGCTACAGTGTACGGAATCGTGAAACAGTCGGGTGGCTACGTCTGGATATACAGCGAGCCCGGGCGGGGTACCGCACTCAAGCTGTATTTTCCCGAAGTGAGCGCCGCTGCGGCGTTCGGCGCTGGCCCGGAGTACCAGCCAACGATGAAGACCCCCAATCGCGGCTCGGAAACCATTCTTCTCGTCGAGGACGAGGAAGCCGTTCGCGGATTGGCCTGCCGGATTCTGGAGCGGCAGGGGTATCGGGTGATTCCTGCGCAGCACGGGCGCGATGCGATGGAAATCGCGACCAAGGAGGCGGGCCAGATCGATCTCGTGCTCACCGACGTCGTGATGCCTGGCATGAATGGCAGAGGGCTCGTGGAGCGATTGTCCGGAATAAGGCCAGCCATCAAATCGCTTTACATGTCCGGATATACCGACGATGACATCATACGTCGCGGTTTCATCGAGCCCTCGAAGAGTTTTCTGCAGAAGCCATTCACATCAGAGGCCCTGCTTCAGACAGTGAGAAAAGTCCTCGACGAGTAGGTCTCGACATCGGGTTTCGCACTTCTGCCACCAAGCTGGCGACGTTGAGCGCGCGAGGCCCATTCTGTATATAGAGGGATGAAGTTCGGGCTCTCTCGGATCTGGATCCTGAGCGCGGTGGCGCTTGTCGCGAAACGCATCGGTGCGCAGGACACCTCAGTGACGCGACTTGCCCCGGTCGTAGTCGAAGTGGGACGCGGGACTCATGGCTCCCCGCTCGATCTGCCTTTCGCGGTGAGCGTCGAGACGCCCGATTCGAGTCGACCTGGCCAGCGGCATCTCTCGCTCGATGAAACGCTGTCGCTCATTCCGGGCCTTTCGGTCTCGAATCGCAACAACCCGTCGCAGGATCCGCGCATTTCGATTCGTGGCTTCGGCGCACGCTCGGCGTTCGGCGTCCGCGGAATTCGAGTCCTTCGCGACGGGCTTCCGCTCACGCTTCCAGACGGCCAGACGCCGGTTGATTACATGGACCTTGAATCCGTTGGGCGCGTGGAGGTAATGCGCGGCAGCGCATCGTCGCTTTATGGAAACGCCGGGGGAGGAGTGGTCGACATACGCACGAGCGATCCTCTCCCGGTCCCGGTCTCCGGCGAAGCGCGGCTCTCGACCGGGGCGTTCCGAACGCGACGCTTCGTCGCCAAGACTGGGGGTACTGCAGGAGGATTCTCCTATCAGGGGAACGTCGCGCGAGTCGAAAGCGATGGCTATCGCGAGTACTCGCGCCAGAGAACCACAAACGGGTTTGGGCGACTCTCACTCGATGCTGGGGGAGGATCGTACGCGCTCGAATGGCTCGGACTGAAGACGCCGCTGGCGCAGAATCCGGGTTCATTGACGCGCGCACAATTCGACGCCGATCCTCGAATGGCTGACCCGCTATCCATCCGCAAGGCGGCGCGAAAAGAGGTTACCCAGTCGCAACTTGGCCTTACTGGTCGGCACAACTTCACCCTCGGTGAAGTCGAAGCCTCGGCGTATGCCGGCACCCGCTCGCTTTCAAATCCGCTGACATTCGGCATAGTTGATGTGGGGCGCACCATCTCGGGCGGGAACGTCCGCGCGACGCTTCCACTGTCTCTGCTCGGAGAAGACCACCGCCTCACGGCGGGGACCGAGCTGCAGCTCGAGAACGATTTGCGCCTGAACTACACGAACTGCAACAACATTCCCCCACCGACCGTTCCAACTGCAACCTGTCCCGATCCAGCCAGTGAGCGCGGCAGCGTGACTCTGAATCAGCGAGAGCTAATTTCCTCCATCGGCTCATACCTCAGAGACGAGATGGCGCTTGGTGACAGGTATACGCTCACTGGTGCAGCGCGAACTGACGCGGTGCGCTTCGAGGTCAAAGACCGATTGATCAACGCTACCAACCCCGACGATTCGGGGCGGCGGTTGCTTCACGCGATTAGTCCGATGGTGGGATTGCTCGCGCGGCTGTCCCCGCTCCAAAGCGCGTATGCGAACATCTCGTCTGCGTTCGAGACTCCGACCGCGACGGAGCTTGGAAATCAGCCGAGCGGGGCGGCAGGAATCAATCAGGATCTGAAGCCGCAACGATCCATCAGCTACGAGGCCGGATTGAAGGGGATAAGAACAGCAGGATGGCAATACAGCGCCGCCGTCTTTGCGACGAGAGTGCAGGACGAGCTTATTCCGTACGACATCCCGGCCAGCGGTGGCCGCCGTTATTACAGGAATGCGGGGCGCACCTCGCGTCGCGGGATCGAGCTCGGTACGGGCCTGACTGCTGGCGCGCTGGATCTGGGAGGCGCATACACTTACGCGAACTATCGCTTTGTCGACTTCACCGTCGACACCGCGCATTACGCCGGGAATCGCATCCCCGGAATTCCACGACAGACTTTACAGGCATCGGCGGCGGTGCGGAGCGGCGTCGGCACCCTCGTCGCGGAGGCAACTCTTGCGGACGGGATGTTCGTCAACGACGCGAACTCGGAGAGCTCGCCCGGCTACGCGATCGTCAATGCCAGGGTCGTCTCGATCGCATCGATGGGCCTATCCGCCGCGGAGATCACCCTCGGCGTGCAAAATATCTTCAACCGCAGGTACGTGTCATCGGTCAATGTGAATGCGGCCGGCGGAAAGTTCTACGAACCGGGCTCGCAACGCGCGGTTTACGTCGGCGTGAGTCTTACGGGTGCGGTGAAACGCGCGCGGTAGCGCAACAAAAAAGGGGAGCCGGGGGG
>CATPBN010000318.1 GCA_955652635.1 uncultured Gemmatimonadaceae bacterium | reverse complement strand
TCCCTACGCAGCGGTGCTTGTGGTCGGCGGCCTCCTACTCGCGTTCATCCCGGGACTGCCGCAGGTCACACTGCCGCCCGAGGTGTTGTTCCTCGTTTTCATCCCACCACTCCTTTACGCGGGGGCGATTGCCTACCCTCTGCGTGACTTTCGGCGCGAGATCGGCGCGATTCTCCGCCTCTCGGTTGTCCTCGTACTCATTTCGACGGCCACCGTCGCCGTCGTAGCCCACTGGCTGCATCCGTCGTTCACGTGGGCTGCTGCGATCACGCTAGGTGCGATCATCTCTCCACCGGATCCGGTGGCCGTCCTTTCCATCATGCGCCCGCTGCGCATTCCGCGACCGATCGTGAGTATCCTCGAGGGCGAAGGTCTCATCAATGACGCGACTGCCCTCGTGACGTATAGGTTGGCCGTCGTCGCAGCCGTAACTGGGGCTTTTTCGCCGTCGCAGGCAGCCGTTGAGTTTCTCGTGGGCGGTGCGGGTGGAATCGCCGTTGGCCTCTTGATCGGGGCAATCGTTGCGCGCGTGCACCGCGTCACGCGAACAGTGCCTGTGGTCTCGAATACGGTGTCATTGCTCACGCCGTTCGCATCCTACCTGTTGGCCGATCTCGTTGGCGCGTCGGGAATCCTGTCGGTGGTGGCCACGGGGATGTATGCTGCCCGTACGGTGCCCAAGGTCATCGGTCCGGCCATTCGGGTGCAGATAGCCGGGACGTGGACCGTCGTCACTTTCCTGCTCGAGAGCCTCGTCTTCATTCTTGTGGGCCTCGAGCTCCCCTACGTCGCCCGCGCACTCGACCGATTTCCGCTCTCCATGCTTCTCCGGGAGGCTGCGATTGTGAGTCTGTGCGTGGTCCTCGTGCGACTCGTTTGGGTGATGCCGAGCGCGTACATCTTCAGGGGGCTCGGCCGCTGGCTCCGTGGCAGCAAGGACCCACTACCATCGTGGCGTTGGGTCCTGTTCATCGCTTGGGCCGGACTGAGAGGCAGCGACTCACTTGTGCTCGCGTTATCGCTCCCGCTCCTGACGGTCTCAGGAGCACGATTCCCGGCGCGCGATCAGATCATCTTCATCAGCTTTTCCGTCATCTTCATCACGCTCGTTGTCCAGGGGCCCACGCTCGAGCCATTTGCACGGTGGCTTGGCATTGGCGCTGACGAGGATGAGGGTGCGGAGGATGCGCACGCGCGACTTGCGGCGGTGGAAGCAGGACTGAGGACGCTAGAGGATCCGGCGATCGCGAGCTCACCGTATCCCGAGGTCGTGCGCTATCTGAAGCAGCGGCATCGACAGCGTGCAAGACGGTGGGCGGCTCGGGAAGCAGAGCCGCACGAGACGGAGCCCGAGGATGTCGCACATGATCATGACCACTTTACGATTGCCCCTTCGCACGAGGCCGCGGCAATCGACGAGCGCCGGTCCGTCGAGTATCGCCGCGTTCGTTCGGCGATGCTCCGGGCCGAGCAGGAAGCAATCCTCGATCTTCGCGACCGCGGGGTGATTGCGGACGATGTCATGCGCAGCATTCAGCGCGATCTCGATCTCGAAACGATGCTGCTTGAGACCAGCGAGCCGGTGATCGAGACAGCGAGCGAAGTCCCAGCCGCGATTGACGCGGCGTCGGGGTTGATCTAGGTAATCCTTGCCCACGGCTGATCGCGGTGGGACCACGGAACGAGATCTGGGTGGAAAAGGTGGGCGAGCAATTCCACTCCTTCGACGACTCGAGGACCAGGCCGCGCGAAGTACGCGTTCGCATCGACAGCGTAGACCTCTGCGCCTCGCACTTGGGGCATCTGGCGCGCGAGTTCAGTTGATCTCTCGATGCGATATCCGCACGGCGACACGATGATGACCTCCGGCCTGGCGTTGACGACATCGTCCCAGTCCATGCGAACGGAATCTTCACCGGCGCGACCCAGCGGATCTTCACCACCAGCGAGTGAGATCATCTCGGGTACCCAGTGGCCGCCACAGAATAAGGGCTGGGTCCATTCCAGAAATACCGCGCGTCGGCGGGGAGCATCCTTTACTGCCGACCGCACGACGGCGAGCCTGTTTCGATTGGTGCCGACGAGCGACTCCGCCTCGTTGAGCCGGCCGATTGCGCGCCCCACATCGAAAATGTTGTTCTCGATTTCACGGATGCTTCGCGGAGTGAGAAAGAGAACCTCGGGCCGCAGCGTGAACTTCCTCACGGCGCGGGTGAGCTCGTCTCCTGAGGGCGCGCACACGCGACAGAGATTCTGCGTCAGTATCACATCGGGACGTAGATCGCGAAGAAGCACCTCGTCGATCGAGTAGAGGGTGTCGCCGCTGCCCATTCGCTCCGCGACGGCAGCATCGATTGCCTCCGGTGATGCGCCGTCGAGATCGAGCGCGGGCCGGCTCACTATTGGTAGCGACGTAACCGACGACGGGTAGTCGCATTCATGCGATCGGCCGACCAGCTCGCTCCCGGCTCCGAGCGAATGAACCATCTCGGTGCCAGCAGGCAGGAAGGAAACAATTCGGGGCACAGCTACTCGAGGTCGCAGAACATGAAGCGATCGTCACGCAGCACTCTTTCACCTACACGATACGCGATCGGCCCGTTGAACTGTGGGCCATCTGATACGAAGGTGTGGAATTCACCCCGCTCGCCGCACGGATCTACCGCGGCCGGAAGGTCGGCGAGAAGGTGTTCGTCGAACAGCCGTCCACTGAACGTCGCGTCAAGTTGAGTCGTGTCGACGCAGACCAGACGGGCGACAAATCCTTCCGCGATAAATCGTCGAGCCAGGCCGCCAGTGTCGAGCCCCCATATCGGAAACAGCGGATCGAATCCGCTACCTGCCAGCAGTCGTTCGCGATACGCGCGCACGTCGACCAGGAAAAGATCACCGAACGCGACGTGAGCTACATCGGGTAGCTTGCGCCTGATCTCACCCAGAGCATCGCGAAAAGCCGCCTCGTACGCGTCGTTCGTGGAATTCGGGTCCAGTGTGATCTCGAACAACGGAAGACCGAGCCTCCCGACCTGCGCTTCCAGCATCGATCGGCGGACACCATGCACGCTGATCCGATCGTAGTCGCGCGTCACGCTCGTAAGCAGACCGACGACTTTTACCGCCGGGTCCCTCGACAGCGCGTCCAGTGCCAGCGCGCTGTCCTTTCCGCCACTCCAGCTGAGAACGACAGATTTCCTCACGAAACAGCGAACTCGTCAGGCGAGGTTTTCCAACGGCTCTCCACGCGTGGCTGCTCCGGCCGTTCTCGGTATCGGGTGTTCGGCAGTGCGGCGCTTGTAAACCCCGAACTTGCTGAATACCCACTCTCTCCATTCGTCGAGAATCTCGTAGAAGGTCGGAATCACGACGAGCGTCAACAGCGTCGACGTAATCACCCCGCCGATCACCGCGCGCCCCAGCGGAGCACGGAACTCCGCGCCCTCACCGATGCCGAGCGCGACGGGGAGCATGCCTGCAATCAGCGCCAGGGTCGTCATCAATATCGGCCGCAGACGGATGGCGCCAGCCTGAATCAGCGCTTCGCGACGACTCAAACCGTCCTTCTCGCGTGCCCACTTCGCGAAGTCGATGAGAAGAATTGCGTTCTTCGCCACGATTCCCATCAACAGAATGACTCCGATGAGACTCATGATGTTGATCGTCGTCCCGGTGATCATGAGAGCCAGCATCACGCCGATCAGCGAGAGCGGCAGCGAGATCATGATAGCCAGCGGCTCGAGGAACGAGCCGAACTGCATCACGAGAATCAGATACATCAGCATTACCGCGATGCCGAGCGCGGAGAAGATGCGGCCGAATACTTCGTTCTGGCTGTCGACTTCACCGCCTTGCGTGATGTGAACACCCGGTGGAAGTGTGATTTTCGCGATCCGGGCATTGATGTCCTTCATGACCTCGGTCAGTGGACGATTGGAAGTATTCGCCTGCACGGTCACTACGAGATCCGCGTCGAGATGGCTGATCTGCGCCGGACCCAGTGCTTGCGTGATGGTCGCGATCTGACCGAGCGGGAGCGTGCGCGGCTGGCCATCGGGACCGGTGACCACGAGCGGTAGCTGCTCCAGATCGGCCGCTCGCTGTCTCGCTTCAGGAGCAAGACGCACGTTCACCTCGCGAGTCTGGTCGGTCGGATCGACCCAATCGCCGGCCTTGATTCCCGCGAATGCCGGACGCAGTGCCTGCGCAACCTGGCCAACCGTTACTCCCAAAGTTCCCGCGAGCCCACGATTCAGCTCGACGTTGAGCTCCGGCTTCTGTCCTTTGGTGGAGAGCCCGACGTCAACTGCGCCCTTCACCTGCCTGGCTTGATCAGCGATCGCCTCCGCGGCTGCGCCAAGTTGCTGGGACGTACCTCCGCGCAGCTCAATCTGAATCTGCTTTTGCGCTCCCTGGAAATCATTGGTGAATACCGACATCGTCGCCCCACCAATGCGGCCGACTTCCTGACGGAGCTGACGCCCGAAATCTTCGGCGCCGATAGCGCGATCGGATTTCGGCACGAGGCGAACGTAGACGTTGCCGTTGTTCACGTCGCCAGTTTGTCCGCCGAGTGTGGTGTAAGTGAAACGAACTTCCTTATGTGCGCGGGCCATTCGCGCCGCTTCCTCAGCCTTGATGCGGGTGTACGCGAGGTTGGATCCGGGAGGTGTCTCGAGGGCAATGTTGACCTCCGATTGATCTTCGGTTCCAAAGAAACTCGCGCCTACGAGCCCGACCGCTGGAAGCGCCAGCGCGATGATGAATGAAGCCAGCGCGATCAGAACCATTGCCACCCGGTGATCGAGCGCCCAGGCAATGAGCCCCTTGTAGCGCTCCGCCATGCGGTTGAACCCGCGGTTGAACTTCTCGAGCGCGTGTGCGATCGGATTGCGTCTCTCACCCGCCTCCACCTGTGGATCGGCCCAGTACGCCGACAACATGGGATCCAGCGAGAACGACACGAACAGAGACACGAGCACCGATGCCGCGATCGTGAGAGCGAACGGCTTGAACCACTGTCCGGCCACGCCATACATGAACGCCACCGGAACGAATACCGCGACGATCGAGAAGGTCGTGGCAGTGACGGCGAGGCCGATCTCGTCGGTGCCCTCGTGCGACGCCGTCATGTGATCCTTACCCATCTCGATGTGGCGCACGATGTTCTCGCGCACAACGATGGCGTCGTCGATCAGAATTCCGATCGCGAGCGATAGTCCGAGGAGCGACATGGTGTTGAGCGTGAACCCGAACGCCCACACGGCGATGAACGACGCCATCACCGATACCGGCAGCGCCAGGCCCGTGATGACGGTCGATCTCCACGAGTTGAGGAATACGAACACCACCAGCACCGTGAGGAGCGCGCCAATGAGGAGCGCTTCTTCGACGTTGGTCACCGATGCTTTGACGCGGAGACCCGAGTCCTTCACGACGTCGATCTTGACGCCGGGAGGAAGCGTTTTCTGTATCTCGTCCACTTTCTTTCTGACTTTGGCGCTGACGTCCGTCGTGCTGTAGCCCTTCGACTTCACGATGTTGATGCCGACCGCCTCGACGCCGTTGTAAAGCGCGAGTGATCTCTGTTCCTGAGTTCCATCAAGAGCATCGGCTACCTGACCCAGCCTCACGATCTGACCATTACGCTCGGCCACCACCAGGTTCATGAAATCCTGTGGACCTTCGAGCCGCCCCTGAAGGCGAATCGTGCGCTCGTCGAGATTTCCATTCACTCTGCCCACAGGTGCGGCGAGGTTCTGAGCCTGAAGCGCCTGCACGACCTGATTGACACCGATGCCCGCAGCCTGGAGCGCTTCCGGCCTGAGCTGAATCGTCATCTCGCGCTTCACGCCGCCGACCAGCTGTACCTGCGCGATGCCAGCAATTCCTCTCAGCTTGCTCGTGATGTCGGGATCGGCGAGTCGCGTGAGTTGCGCCGGAGTGAGTGCCGGGGAAGCGATCGTCATCGACACGATCGGCTGATCAGACGGATCGAATCTCTGCATCACCGGTTCCTTCATCTCGACAGGAAGATCCTGCCGGATTCCGGAGATCGCATCGCGAATGTCCTGGGTGCCGACTTGTGGATCTTTCTCGAACACGAACAGCGTGACGATCTGGGCGTAACCGTCCCCTGCAGTTCCGTAAATCTTGTCGACGCCGGAAATTCCCTTGATCGCGTCCTCGACCGGCTTCAGGATCTCGCGCTCCACACCTTCGGGAGATGCGCCTGGATACGGAATGAAAGTCAGCACGACTGGCTGCTGAATGTCCGGGAACTCGTCGGTCTGCAGACGCCAGAGAGCGAATAATCCGAATACGACCAGCGCCACCATCGTTACGACGGTGATCATTGGCCGCTTGATGGCAAAATCTGAAATGACCATTTGTCAGATCCCCCCGCTGCCGCTCGCCACCGGAGGTGCCGGAGGCGCCGAGACCCGCACCGCGGTTCCCGGAGTGATTCCCTGCGCCGCGCCGAGCAGCAGCGTGTCGCCCGCCTGTAGACCCGACAATACCTCGATCGTCTCCGAGCTCTTGTCAGCCAGGCCTACCTGTACCTGGACTTTCTCCACCTTTCCCTGCCTCACCCGCATCACGAACGGCGCGGTTCCCCGAACATCCACCGCCGACTGTGGGACGATGAGTCCCGTCTTCGTCGCGCTCGACATGCGGCCGTTCGCAAACAGACCACCGACCAGCGCACGTCCCGCATTTGGGATCGAAACGTAGATACGAACCTGACGCGTAGTCGGATCGGCCGTCGGGTTGATGCGGGTGATGTGTCCTACGAATTCACGGCCGGGATATCCGCTGACCGTGAAAACGACCGGCACACCAACACGAATCAGCGATAGTTGCTCTGCCGGCACCGAAGCTTCGAGTCTCATGCTTGACGGATCGACGACCGTGAACAAAGCCGAGCCCGGCTGCACGACATCGCCGGCAGAGACGGGACGTTCGCTCACGATTCCGCTGAATGGAGCCGTGACAGTAGTGCTGCGGAAAGCCTTTTCCGCAGTCGCAAGTCTCGAGTTCGCATCTTCGAGCGCGGCCTGCGCCGAGATCGAAGCGCGGCGTGACTGCTCGATGTCGCGTTCAGCAATCGCTCCGGCGGCGAGGAGTTTCTGATTTCTCGCCAGATCGTGCGCGGCCACGTCGGCCGCGTTGCGCGCGGCAACCTGCCCCGCGCGGGCGGACGTGTATGCGTCCTGAATTCCGCTCGCATCGATCCGCGCCAGAACTGCACCGGTGCTCACAGCCTGACCCTGATCGGCGTAGGTCTGCAGCACGCTTCCGGCTACCTGCGAGCGAATTGCTGCCTCACGCTCCGGCTCCAGGGTTCCGGAGATCGATGGGCCGGTCATGATCGACCCGTTCGTCGCGATGGAGATGTTCTCCGCTCCGACAACCATGGTCTGCGTTTTTGCCGTTTCCGCCGCCGATGCGTTGTCGCGCTTGCTGCAGGCGCTGATGGCGACGATCGCCGAAAAACCAAGGAGGACTGTGGCGCGTTTTCTCAGGGTAGTGTGATTCATGCTCGTCATATGATTGCTCTTGATACAGTTATTGTGGTGGAATGCCGGACTGTTGCTGCCCTGGCTGCGCCGGTTGCGCCGCCTGGGTTTGCTGGGTGCCTTGCTGCGACGGCTGTTGTTGACTCGCTGCCGACTGAGCCTGCGCTTGCGATGCGCCGGTGGTCTGTAACGGGAGATCTGGAAGGAGCGCCAGTTTTACCCGCGCAACCTGCAGGTTTCTGGCAGCGAGAGCGCGATTGGTGACCGCCTGCTCGAGCAGAATTCGGGCATCGTTGAGCTCGAGCTGCGTCGAGATTCCTTCCTTGTAGCGGACTTCTGCGATCGAATACGCTCTGCGAGCTTGCTCGGCGGTGCCGAGACTCGCAAGCCAGGCGGACCGAGCCTGGGAGAGATTGCTGAGCGTCACACGCGAATCGAGCGCGGCGAACTCGCGGACCTGATCGTACCGCGCCTGAGCCTCGCGCAGGTTCGCCTCCGCCACCAATTGGTCGCCCTTGATCCGGCCGCCTGTGAAAAGCGGAACCTGCGATGCAACGCCAATCGTCCAGTTCGTCCGGAAGCTTCCCGACTGAGGAAAATTGGTCAGCGGGAACGCGACCTTTCCGTACTGTGAAGTCAGGGCAAGCGTGGGAAAACGCTGCGCCTTCGTCACCTTGAGAAGGCCTTGCTGAGCGTCGATGTTCGCCGCCGCCTCACGAACCGTAGCTCGGTCGGTGGCGGATGTATCGGCGACTCCAGCTGCTTCGAGCGCCGAGTTAATTGCCCCGACGTCATCGACCGCGGTCGTGAGCTGAACTGGTGTGTCGAGCGCAATGTTGAGCAGCTGCTTGAGCCGCAGGTATGCAACTTCGCGATCGCTCTGCCGCTGAATCACAATTGGGCGCTGATTGGCGGCCGACACTTGCGCCCGAAGCAGCTCGAACTCCGAGACGTTCCCAACCGTCCGCGCAAGCTGGGTCTGCTTGAGAACGTTCTCGGTTTGCACCGCTGAAGACTCGGCGAGCGCAACGAGTCGATCTGCGAGTGCCGCGTCGAAATAATCCTGCGTTACATCCAAGCGAAGCTGAGCACGCTGGGCCGCGAGCTCGATTTCCGCCGAGCGGCGTCCCGCGTTGGCAACCGCGTTCTGCGCCTGGATGCGTCCACCCGCAAACAGGTTCTGCGAGAAGGAGAGACCAACGTTGTACTGGTTCTTCGCGCCAAAACCGAGACTGCCGAACGACGAGAAAGGATTTGCGCCAAGCGCGCAGCGAGACGCGTCCTCGAGTCCCGCGAGCCGCGCCGCAGTCGTGGCGGTCGGTCCGAGAAGGTACTGGTCGCATGGCGACGGCGGTGGCTTCGGTTTGGTCGTATCGACTGCCGGCGCGCTGCCTCCCGCACTCGAGAACTGCGACGCCAGTGTTCTCGTGTAGCTAGCCGACCCGTTCAACTGGGGGAAGCGCTGGCTGCGGGCTTGATACACCTGGCCTTGCGCGCGCTGTACGCCGGCGCGCGCGATGCGGATCGCCTCGCTCTGGGATTCGGCTGTGCGCACCGCTTCCTCGAGAGTAAGGGGACGCGTTTGGGCCACCGTCGTTTGAGGAGCGAGCGTGGGCACCTGCGCCCGTGCCGTCACCGGCACGATGAGGCTCAGGAGAGCAAAGACAATTGGTATGAGTCTGCCGGCGAGGTGAGCGCGGCATTGGAGTTTTCTGAAAGACACTGGCTCAGGCTGAAAGTTGTTTTGTGCGCTTCGTCTTATTCGTCGTTCGGGGAGCATGATTTTCGACACCAAGGGCCTTCAACAAGAATCGCGTGTACATCTGAGCTGCCTTCTCTTCGGGCTGGGGATAGACATCCGGCATCATACCGCGGCCCATTGCGTCGGCGAAGATCGCCCCCATGAGCATTGCCGCCGCCGTTTTGGGCTCGAACTTCTCCGCTGTCTTACCCTGCCGTTTCAGAGCAGCGAGGTAGTGGCAGAGATCGGCCGAAGCCTGTCTCGGTACGTAGCTCGCGTGCTCAGACATTTCCGGCCGCTCTTCCATCTCGCTCATTGTCTTACGGATGATCGAGCTCCGAAGTCTCAAATGCTGGAGAAACGACTCGCTCCACAGGGTCAGCTCGCGCTCTGGGTCGGAAGGGACGTCGGGCAATGGTGCGAGGCCCACAGAGTGCGTCATCTTCATCGCTTCACGGATCAGCGCCTCCTTGGACCCGAACTGGCGGAAGATGGTGACCTCGTTTACCCCGGCGGCATCGGCAATACGGCGCGTGGTAGTACCGCGGAAGCCAAGCTTCGCGAACACCTGGCACGCGGCGTTGATAATTTCGTTTCTGCTGTTCATGGGACCGATATTACGGTAGCTCGGCCGCAAATGCAAGTAGTCACTTACTTACACAGCCGTTTCCACCATCCTGTATCGAAGAGGAGATTTGCCGAAAACCCAAGAGCTGGAAGTGGCCTTCGACGCGGCACTTACGCACGTCGAGCGCTCTCTCTCCGCCGGCTTGAAGACTATCGATGGCGATTCGGCGAGGCCACAACTGGAAAAACTGGAGCGGGAGCTCACGGTTCAGCGCGACCAGGCCCGCAACCGCGGGACAGTCGATCGCGACTGGTTCCAGCAGACCGTTCGCTGGGTAACGGAGTGGGTTCCGGACACGGAAATCACGCTCCTCGCGGCGCTTGGTCGGATCGTTCGAGCGGCGTCTCTCTCCGCCTAATGCGGACCAATAGTCAGGATTCGCACGCAGGTATGACTCATCCGCCTG
>CATPBN010000317.1 GCA_955652635.1 uncultured Gemmatimonadaceae bacterium | reverse complement strand
CGTTACAAGCGGCTCGCCTTCATCGAAGACCGAGCGCGGAATGTCGATTCCCCGCTGCTTCATCCGATTCCAGACTTCGTCCCGCATCGCTGGAGTGACCACAAAGTCGGGAGACGCTACGCCGTGTGTTCCCTTGACGTAGAGAGCGTAGTCCGTGACCGCGTCGCGGAAATGTCCACCGTTGGCGCCGAGGGCGTGAATGAAGTTTCCTTCCGCGATGGGGATGACGCTGTCTCCCGCGATCACATCGGGGGTGATGCCCCCGCCACCATACACCACCCGGCCCGCATCAGTGCGGAATCGCTCGTGCTTCACGGGCGGTGAATCATCGGTCTCGTCGTCGCTGGGCCGTGGACGCTGGATCGATCTGCCCACCGGAGTGAACCACCTGGCGGTCGTGAGCTTGAGACCGCCCTGATCGCCAAAAGACACGACGCTTTGCGCGCTTCCCTTCCCGTATGTCGGCGTTCCGACGATGAGCGCGCGATCGTGGTCCTGCAGAGCACCGGCCACTATCTCGGAGGCGCTGGCGCTGCGTCCGTCGACGAGAACGATTAGCGGCAGATTCGGCCACTTTTGCTTGGCGGTATCGGCGAACTCCCGATTGGCTTCGGGGAGCCGCCCGTGCATGCTGACGATCTTCTGTCCGGGATTCAGAAACAGATCGGATACTCTCACTCCCTGGTTCAGCAGTCCGCCGGGATTCGTGCGCAGATCGAGTACGAGTGTCTTCATACCGTGTGCAAGCAGGCCGTTGATCGCCCCATTCAGTTCCTTCCCCGTCGAATCGCTGAACGCCTTGAGATCGATGTAGCCAACGCTCTCGGCAAGTAGCGAAGCCCTCCGCACTGCGCTTTGATGAATCGTCGTGCGCACGAGCCTGATATCCATCGGAATCGGAGCACCCGGCCGCTCGATCTTCAGTGTCACGGAAGTGCCCGCTTTGCCACGAAGCGCTTTGGATGCCTCTTCGCTCGTCCATCCTTTTGCCGGCTTGTTCATGATCTCGATGATGCGGTCGCCGGGCTGCAGTCCCGCGCGATCGGCTGGGCCACCAGGCATCGGGGCGACAACGATCAACCAACCATCTCGAAGGTCCGTCTCCAGCCCAAGGCCGGCGTAGTTGCCGCTGGTGGACTCGTTGAGCCGCGCGAAACGCTCGGGCGGAAGGAACGTCGAGTAAGGATCCCTCAGCTCGTAGAGCATCCCGTCCACCGATTTTCGGTACAGCGTGGAATCGCTGATTGGGTCGACGAAGTCGTTCTGCACGTGTCGCAGAACGTTGTTGAACAGTTGTGCGCCCTCGAACTCGGTAAATGCTCCGGTGCGCGAACCCCGCTGCAGCAGCCAACCGCCGGTGATGACTGCTCCGAACAGTGTGCCGGCGACGATCACCGTGCGAGCGCGCGCCGATGCGCTGGGAAGTCTGAGTCTCATGCTCTATTTAACTCTCGATGCTGCCAAAAGGTTGCGGGAACGCGGATGCGAGGGCGGAGGCAATCCGTGCATGCACGGTCGCCTCGTCACCGGTGCCATCTATCAACTTGATCGGTCCGCATTCAGGATGGGAGTGCTGCCACTTTGGATCGGTAAATTGACGGAAGGCGTTTGCCACCCTCGCGTGAAAGTCGTCGCCCGACCTCTCGATCCTGTCGCGTTTGCCACGCGCGTCTGCCCGCTCGAGCCCGTGCGAAGCGTGGACGTCGAGGAGGAGGGTCAGATCGGGAACGAGGCCGGCGGTCGCGAGCCGGTTCGCCGCACGGACTTCGTTCTCGGGCAGGCCGCGCCCGACGATCTGGTACGCATAGGTCGACAGGAAGAATCGGTCGACCAGGACGACACTCCGTTTTTCAAGAGCCGGCATGATTTCCCGCGCGACCAGCTCGGCGCGCGATGCCATGAACAACAGCGCCTCGGTTGCGGCGGTGAGCTCCTCATCCTGATGAAGAACGATGTCCCGGATGTCATCACCGACCGGCGTGCCACCGGGCTCGCGCACACCGACCCATGAAACTGCAGCCTCAGTCAGGCGCTCCGACAGAATCCTGATCTGCGTTGTCTTTCCCGCGCCTTCAGCCCCCTCGAAGACGATCAGCTTGCCGCGGGCCATGCTCAGGAGAGGGTGATGATCGGGCTCGCGGCGCCCTTCTTCATGCCGTCCATTATCCACTGATTCACGCGCAGCATGAGCTTGTCGAAGTTCTCCTGCGCCACGGCCGCGCGCTGATACGCGGGCTGTGACTGGATCTTCTCGAGCATCGAATCCAGCTGCTGCTCCATCCCGGGAGTCGGATTCTCTCCACGCTGGATCAACTGCTGCGCCTCGCCCCGGAGTTTCTCCATCTCCTGGAGCAACGCCACCGCTTCACGGTCATTGTTCAGCGCTTCGCTCGACCGCTTGAGCGCCTGGTATTCAGAGCTCTGCCCGATCAGGCGTCCTACGTCCTTGGCCTTCTCTTCCAGCATCGCGTCTCCTGTCATGCCTGAGGGCTCAATTGCGGCGTGCGAACACGAACCGCTCGCGCCCGGTCAGATCGAGCAGGACCTCGACGTCAGCGTACCTTCCATCCACAGCAATCATCTCCGCGACCGTACCCGCGCGACGAGTATCTACCTCCAGCGCAAGCAGTCCTCCGCTCGCAAGCGAGGTCGGCGCCTGCTTGACGAGCTGGCGGGTCACTGCCAGCCCGTCATCCGCACAGAGGAGCGCAACGCTCGGCTCCCAGTCTCGGACATCGGGCGGCAGCTCGGCGATCTCGGCGAAGCTGACGTACGGCGGATTGCATACGATGGCGTCCAGTTTCTCGCCAGCGAGCGGGGCAAGCAGCGAGCCGTGGCGGAAATCCATTCGGGTTTTCAGGACTCCGGCCAGCGAGACCGCGTTCGCCTTTGCTACCATCAAGGCGTCCCGCGAGATGTCGGTTGCGAAGACCCGCGCGAATTCGCGCTCGAAGGCCAGCGAAAGCGCGATCGCGCCTGATCCGGTGCCGATATCGGCGATGGTTCGCGTGTTCCTCGCGCACCGCTCCAGAACGCGTTCGACCAACACTTCCGTCTCGACGCGCGGGATGAGCACCCTATCGTCGATCACGAGCGTGAGGTGTCGAAAGCAGGCGCGGGATACCGCGTAGGCGAGGGGTGCGCCGGCGGCGCGCTTCATCGCGGCTCGTATCACCGCGCGGGCGACATCCGGTGAGGCGTCGGAGATCGTGTTCGCCGCGGCCCAGAATTTCGGAACGTCCAGCACCGCCGCGACGATTTCGCGCGCCTCGCGCACCGGCTCGTTCACTCCTTCGGACTCGAGCATCGCCGAACATCCGGCGAGCAGATCGCCGATCGTTCCGATCGGGAGGCTCGTCGGAAAGAAAGCAGAGCCCTGATTACTCGCCAAGCTTTTCCTCGACGTCGGCCACCTTGAGCGCCTCGATGAATGGCTCTATCTCGCCGTTCAGCACCCTCGTCAGCTCGTGCAGTGTGAGGTTGATTCGGTGGTCGGTGACACGGTTCTGCGGATAATTATACGTCCTGATTTTCGCGGACCTGTCGCCGGTACCCACCTGCGTTTTGCGCATCCGCGATCTGGCGGCTTCCTGCTCGGCGATTTTCGCGTCGAGCAAACGCGCGCGCAAAACTTCCATTGCCTTGAGCTTATTCTGGAGCTGCGACTTCTGGTCCTGCTGACTAACCACGATTCCGCTCGGGATGTGCGTTATGCGCACGGCGGAATCAGTGGTGTTGACGCTCTGTCCGCCAGGCCCCGATGAGCGAAAGACATCGATGCGGAGATCCTTGTCCTCGATCTTGAGGTCGATCTCTTCGGCTTCGGGCAGGACTGCGACCGTCGCAGCGGAGGTGTGGATGCGCCCTTGACTCTCCGTTACCGGCACGCGCTGTACTCGATGCACTCCCGATTCCCAGCGCATCGCGCCGAAAGCGCCTTCGCCTTTCACCTTGAAGATCGCTTCCTTCATTCCGCCGAGTGTGCCTTCGGATTGTGAGATGACCTCCACGCGCCAGCGGCGTCCTTCGGCGAAGCGCGTGTACATGCGGTAGAGGTCGGCGGCGAAGATTGCCGCCTCGTCGCCACCTGTCCCGCCTCTGATCTCGACGATGGCGGGACGGTCGTCGAGCGGGTCGTGTGGTATGAGTGCCGGCTTTATCTCGTCGAGCAGCGAGGCGACGGATTTCTCCAGCCGGGCAATTTCGGCAGCGGCTTCGCTAGCCATCTCGGGGTCTTCAGAGTCCAGGAGCTCGCGGGTTTCCGCGAGCTCCTGCTCGTTTCTCTGGAGCTTGACGGCCATTTCCACGAGCGGCTGGAGATGTCTCAGCTCCCGGCCCAGCGTCGCCATGCGCTGCTGGTCCCTTACGGTCTTCGGATCGGAGAGCTCTCGCTCTACCTCAGAGGCACGCTCGACGGCGTCTCTGAGCCGGTCGCGGAGACTCAGCTGTCCGTGCTAGGCGCAGCGGCTGGCTTGCCGTACTTCTGACGGAAGCGCTCGACGCGTCCCGCGGTATCGACGAGCTTCTGCTTGCCCGTGAAGAAGGGATGGCAGTTGGCGCAGATGTCGGTGTGAATCTCCGCCTGGGTGGAGCGGGTCTGGTATGTATTGCCGCAGGCGCACCTTACGGTCGCCGTAGCGTACACTGGATGAATATCGGGTTTCATTGGAGGCTCTTTTTATTGTTCGTGTATAGCTATGGAGTATAGCTAAATGGGACTCTTCAAACAAGTTAGGATCAGTTGCATCTTTGGTGGATGAAAGCGTTCGCACTCATCTCTTTGCTCTCGGCCGCCGTCGGATTTGGGTCGATCGAAGCGCAGGTGCTTCCAGTCAATCCCGGGCTCGCCCCCTCAACCGCCGTTGCTTCCAATGAGCCCGGGGCCAACCTCACCGTCTATCTCCTCACCTTTGGATGGGGCAACGAGGTGTGGGAGCGATTCGGACACAACGCCATCTGGATCAAGGATCGAACACGCGGGACCGACCTCACATACAACTGGGGAATGTTCGATTTCAAGCAACCGCACTTCCTGCGTCGATTCCTTACCGGGGACACGCGCTACTGGACGGAAGCGTTCGATCTCGACTCTATGCTCACCGAATACAAGAAGAGGAATCGGTCGGTTTTGGCGCAGGAGCTCAATCTCACCCCTGCCCAGCGTTTTAAGCTTCAGCAATTCCTGCAATGGAACGAGCTGCCGCAGAACAAGTTCTATCGCTACGACTATTACCGCGACAACTGCTCGACACGCCTCCGCGATGCCCTCGACAACGCGGTGGGAGGACAGCTCCAGACGTCGACGGTCACGCGAATGACCTCGGGCACGTATCGCTTTCACACGTTGCGCCTGCTCGGCGATAATCTCCCGCTCTTTACTGGCGCCAACCTCGCGCTCGGGCATCCGGCCGACAAACCGTTATCGCTGTGGGAGGAGATGTTCCTGCCCGTAAGAATGGCGAATGATCTGCGCACCGTCCGGCTGACCGACAGTACGGGAACGCAGATACCATTCGTTCGATCAGAAATGGCGCTGTTCACGGCGGGACGGCCGCCGGAGCCATCGGCGCCTCCGAACTATCTGCCGGTATTTGTCGCCGTTGGAATTCTTGTCGCGGCCGCCATGATCGCCCTCGTGCGAAACGCGGAGGGCGGCAACAGAGTGACGCTCTTTGTAGCCACGGCGGTCGCGACACTGTGGAGCCTGATCTCCGGCGCGGCGGGAACCGCGCTCGTGATCGCCTGGCTGTTTACCAAGCACTACTTCATGAGCAGGAATGAAAACCTGCTGCACTTCGACCCGCTTTCACTCGCGCTGGTCGTGCTGATACCGGCTTCGGTTTACGGATTGCGCGGTGTATCGAAGGCGGTCAAGCTGGCGGGCGTCATCGCGTCGTTGTCGTTGCTTGGATTCGTCGCCCAGGGAATTCCCTCCTTCTATCAAAAGAACGGAGAGATTATCGCCTTGGCGCTGCCCCTCAATCTCGCGGTTTGGTGGACCGTTTACCGGCTCTCGGTCTACAGGCGGACTTCCTTACCTTCCTCGGCCGCCTTGTAGATCGCTTCCATCAGCTTGATCACGAGGAGCTGGTCTTCCGGGGCGTCGTACGGCGTGTCTTCGTTGACCACCGCGATGAAGTGCGCCAGCTCCGCGCGGTACGACTGAAGAAACACACTTTCTCGCGCAGCCGCGCCGCTCGGTGAAACGTCGGTCGGCTTCCCGTTCAGCATTTTCACCACGCGCAAGGGCGCCAGGCGCGCACTGCCACGGGCCGACAATACTTCGAACCACCAACGCTCCTCCTGGCCAACGTATACCCAGGAGACGTCGAAGCTGAAGTCGATTCCTCCCGCACATTCGATGTGAACCATCATCGAATCTTCGACGGTGTTCGTGCCGCGAGTGCGATCCATGCTTGCCGAGACGCGGACGGGCTCGGGAAAATCGGCCAGCCACAGCGCGAGATCCACCAGCGGGTATCCATGCTCGAAGAATGCCCCACCGCCCGCCTCCGGGCGTCTGAAGCGCCAGCCCGTTCGCGCGCTCACAAATTGATATTGACCGGCTCGCACGCCCATCATGCGACCGAGCTCGCCTCCCTGCAGAAAGCGATACAGCTGCTGGACATCGCTGCGGAATCGATGGTTGTTTCCAACGACGACCTTTCTGCCCGCCTGTTTGGCGGCTGCCAGAATCCGCTCGACGCCGCGCGATGTGAGCGACAATGGACGCTCGCACAACACGTCGACCTTTGATTTGAGCGCGCGGAGGACGTGCGGCTCGTGAAGGTGATTCGGCGTGGCGATCACGACGGCATCGACCTGATCGAGCTCCAATAGATCCTCGAAATCGGTGAACACGTCAGGGATCTTTAGCCGCTCAGCGATCGCGCTCGCCTTGGGCCCATCGTTGTCGCACAGGGCGACGAGCTCCGCTCCTTTGATCTTCGAGAGCACCGGGAGGTGCGCGAGCTGCGCTATCGCGCCAGCGCCGACAAGCCCGAGTCGGACCGGGGCCTTGGTTTTTGCGTCCTTGGTGCTAGCCGGCGATTCGGCCAATCGTCGTCCCCGGATAATAGGTTTCTAGAATCGTACGATAATTCTGCCCTGCCCGCGCGCGACCTATCGCGCCCCACTGGCACATTCCGATTCCGTGCCCGTACCCTCTGCCGCTCAGCGACAGGCTGGATACTTCCCCGCCGCTTGTTGCGGCCAAGAGAGTGAAGAATGTGCTGTTCAGAATTGCTCCCTTCGGATCTCGCAGCACGAACCGGATGTCGTTGCCTCGCAGAGTATAGCTACCGCTTTCTGTCTGGACCGTCAGCGCCGCCATGCGCCCAGATGGCGTTCTCCCTTGCTCTCTTACGTCGATAATCCGCCCAAGATTCGCTTTGGGCGCGTTGGTATAGTTGGCCAAATACTTCTCCATCACCGCTCGCAGGCCGGCGGCATCGTAAGTCTGCGTCCAGCTGAACCGGGGCGAAGGGTCGCAGTAGTAATTGTCGGTTCCGGGAATTCTGTCGCTGACCAGGCGGAGATATGGCTGGTCTGGCTGGTCGTACCAGACTTCGCTGACTCCCGCTGTACTGCCACCGCACGTCGAATGGTACGGAGTGGTAATCGGTTGACCGTTGTAGAGGACGACGACGTCGCTAGTAGTCGCAATGGCGGTGTTCGAGAGTTGAGTCTCCGCATCGACGCCGCCGTATACCTGATCCTGCACCGTCGCGTACATGTCGAACGAACGCGCATCGGTGAGATGCTTGTACGCGTATGTGCGGGCAGCGACCGCCTGAGCTTGCACCGCCGCCATTTCCGTCGATGTACGGTTACCGATCTCGAGCGGCACAACCCCGCGCAGATAGTCATCCATACTCAGTCGATTGACGACCAGAAACCCAGAATCGGTTGCGCTGATTTCAATCTCGCCCCGATATCGCTTTCCCTTCCACAGTACGAAGTCATTCTCATGTGGGACGACGAATTGGCCCTTCAGCCCGGGAACAAACTCAGCGCCTCCGCGCTCGTTGGTGGCGAGCGCGATCCGCACGATCTGGTCGCGACCGTTTTTGAATTGGCCGCGTACGACCGGGACACTTCCTGATCCGGGACGAGGCGAAATCGCGGAGACGCATGCAACGACGCCGAGCACGCCAACGAAGGCGATCTGCGCGAGCCCCGAGCGCCAAAACGGGTTGTACGACTCCGTAGCGCGCCCCAGGCTAGGCAATTGCGTCCTCCAAGGCCTCTCGCATCCGCTCCAACGCGGTTCCAACCTCATCGTCGCCGTGCGCGGCCGACATGAAGCACGCTTCGAATGGCGATGGCGCCAGATAAACCCCCCGGTCGAGCGCTGCGCGAAAGAAGCGACGGAAGAGCTCCAAGTCTGAAGCTTTCGCGTCCGCGAAATTGCGGACAGGCTTTTCGGTGAAGAAAAAACCCCACATCGACCCGGCGTGCCCCGCTTCGAGCGGAACGCCCAGATCAACACCGATCTTTTGCAAGCCTTTGACCAGCGCGGCCGTGCGTTTCTCGATCTTCGTGTGCAGCGCGGCGGTAAGCGTTGACAGCGTCGCGAGGCCCGCAGCCATCGCCAACGGGTTTCCAGACAGAGTTCCTGCCTGGTACACGGGTCCCAAGGGCGCGATGCGCTCCATGACGTCCCGACGACCCCCATAAAGGGCGACCGGAAGGCCGCCGCCGATGACTTTGCCTAGTGTGGTCAGGTCGGCGGTGACTCCAAAGCGCTCCCGCGCTCCGCCGGGTGCGATCCTGAAGCCGGTCATCACCTCATCGAAGATCAGAAGCGCGCCGGCGTTGTCGGCTAGGGCACGCAATCCCTCGAGAAATCCGCGATCGGGAGGAATGAAGCCGGAGTTGCCAACGATCGGCTCGACGATGATCGCGGCAATTCCACGCTTGGTCCGCTTGACGAGACCCTTCGCCGCGTCAAGATCGTTGAATGGAGCTGTCAGCGTGAGTGACGCAAGCGCGGCCGGCACCCCCGGCGAGTCGGGCAGTCCGAGGGTCGCCACGCCGGATCCGGCGCGCGCGAGAAAGGAATCGGCGTGACCGTGGTAGCATCCCTCGAATTTCAGGATCGCGTCGCGCCCCGTAAAAGCGCGCGCCAGCCGAACCGCGCTCATCGTCGCCTCGGTTCCGCTCGACACGAAGCGCATCATCTCGACGTGCGGCATCCGCGCACGAATGAGCTCGCCCAGCTGTACTTCGAGCTCGGTTGGCATCCCGAAACTCGTGCCCTCTGCCATTGTCCGCTCGAGCGCGTCCAGGACGATTGGCGAGGCATGCCCGAGCACCAGCGGACCCCACGACAGGACGAAGTCGATGTATTCCTTTCCGTCAACGTCCCAGATTCGCGCTCCTTCGCCGCGGGCGGCAACAATCGGCTCGCCTCCTACGCCGCGAAATGCGCGGACCGGAGAATTCACGCCGCCTGGAAAAAGAGCACGGGCGCGCGCCATTATTTCGGCCGAGCGCGCTCGGGTCTCCAGATCTTTGAGTGGGGAGGCGCTTAGCGGACGCATCTAGCGCCCGTAACT
>CATPBN010000316.1 GCA_955652635.1 uncultured Gemmatimonadaceae bacterium | reverse complement strand
GTTTGATTCTGGGTCGGGATAAGGTAGCGCAGTAACCAGCGAAATGTGGCGAGCTCCGCGATGTAATCCGTGCAGATTCCGTCGATTCCGAGCGCATGCAGTCTTGCCCACTGCTCTGAGTCATTCGCCGTCCATGCGATCACGCGCGCTCCGATCGAATGTGCGCGCTCAATGATCTCTTCGTCGATCGAGTCGACTTCCTGCCACAAGTCTTGCGCGGACGCAGCGATGAGCGATGCAGCAGGATCGATGTGCCGGGAAGCCTCGAGAACACCGGTCCTGATTGCGGGGAAGATCGCCTTTACGGTTTTGACGATACGATGGTCGAACGAATGCACGGCACACGTCGCCGTTGACTCGCGGATGCAGCGTGTGACCAACGTCTCGATGTTGCGCGCTTTGATTTCGACGTAGACAATGGCCCTGTCACCGACGACATCGAGCGTCTCAGCGAGGCATGGAATGCGCGTTCCATCCGCCAGTGGGAACTGCTCGAGCTCCGCGGCAAAGAGCTCGACTATGGCCTTCTGTTTTGGCTGCAGTGGGTGCCTGGCGTGTACGACGGGATCGTGGTGAACGACGACAATTTCGTCGTGCGTGGCGTGGACATCCAGCTCTATGCCATCGGCGCCGAGCTCGATCGCGCGTGTGAATGCGGCGAGCGAGTTCTCGGGATGAGTCTGGTGCGCTCCCCGGTGAGCGATCCGCTCAGGTGGGTCGTTGCGTCTACGTACGGTCAGGCGTTCCTCTCGGTGGTAGCTTTGTGCTCGATGAGCGCGAAGCTATGAACGCGGGAAGCCCCGGTCAATCGGCCTTAACAGCAGGTGGTCTGGAGCGTCTACCTGACGAGGCTCCATGACTCCAAGCCCCGAGGGCAGCCCCGACGAGACCGATATGGAGCTGATCAAACGCTGGAAGGCGGGCGACAGTCGCGCCGCAACGCGGTTGGTGGGGAGACATTCACAGGCACTGGCGCGATTTGCGGCGAGTGCCGGTGAGAGGGAAGAGATCGAGGAGCTGGTGCAGGACACGTTCGTGCGGGCGTTCGCTTCGCTCGATTCGTTTAGGGGCGAGAGCTCGCTGAGGACATGGCTTTTCACGATCGAGCGGAGACTGATGTTCGATCGGAGGCGAGCCGAGCGGCGGAGCAGAGAAACGGTTCCGGTGGAGGAGTCTGATCACGTCAGTGAATACGGCGCGCTGGATTCGATGATCGCGGAAGAAGCGCAGGAGAAGGTGCGGAAATCGCTTGAAGCGCTGTCACCGATGCAGCGAGAGGTATTCACTTTGAGGGTGCAGCAGGGTTTGTCATACAAGGAGATCGCGGTGGTCGTAGGCAGCACCGAGGGCGCTGCACGTGTTCACTATCACAACGCGATCCAGACGGTAAAGGAGTTTCTAAGAGATGAATAAGTGCACTGAAGTCGACATACAGGAAATGCTCCCTGAGCTGTTGCACGGCAAGCTCGACGCCGATGCAAGAGCGCGGGTTGAGGCGCATGTCGCGAGATGCGAGTCGTGCGCGGAGGAGCTCGAAGTTCTTCGGACGGTCAAGTCGGCCGCTGTCTTCATTCCCGCGATCGACGTGGATCGTGTGGTGCGGCAGATTCCGCCGTATCGGGCGATCGTTCCTGCACGGGAAGTTCCGGCAAGGTCCCGAGCGGTGGCATGGCTAGTCGCCGCGAGTCTGGTCCTGGTGGTCGCGGGCGGGGGATCATTGTTGCTGCAAAGGCGCACTGGACCGCGGATGCGCATCATCGACGATCATCGGAGTCTTTCCGCGTCGGAGCAGGGAAAGGACTCGGTCGGGCCGGTAGTTGTGAGAGCCGGCGTTCCACTTCAATCACGAATCAACATTGAGCCGCCGCATGCGCACGCTCTCGCGCTGGCGACCAGCGTCGACGCGCTCAGCGATAACAATCTCCGCCAGCTGATGAACGACATGAACAGCTTCGACGCGCTTCCAGCAACTGAGCCGGGTCCGGTTGTCTCGGTAGATAGCAGCGATAGTCTCGACCAGGGATCGAGGTGAAGAGAAGACGTCTCTCCTTCACCGCGCTCCCGCTGCTTCTCGCCGCGACCGCGGTCCGGGCACAGCCGGTAACTGGCCCGGCGAACCCGAATCGCGCAGCACTGGAGCAGACCTTCCGCGAGCAGTCAGCCAAGGTGGCGCAAAAAAGGCTCGGGCTCAGCGATGCGCAGCTCGCGCAACTGGTCCAGTCCAATGCGCGGTTCGCACCGCAACAGAATCAGCTGGTGGTCGAGGAACGGGAGACGAGACGCCGGCTCCGAGTGGAGATGACCGCGGGAGATCAGGTGAACCAACAGCACGTGAGTGCTCTGCTCGATAGTGCGCTACGGCTGCAGAAGCAGCGCATCGCGTTGGTCGAGGCGGAGCAGAAGGATCTGGCGCGATTCCTGACTCCCGTCCAACGTGCGGGCTATCTTTCGCTTCAGGCTCAGGTCAGACGCCGCGCACAAGAGCTTGCCCGCGCTAACGCAACCCAGGGTCAGGCACTTGGCCAACGGCAGGGAACTGGATTAGGTCGGCGTCCTGCGGTAAAGCGCCGGTAGAAATTCGGTAGACAGCCGCCAAATACCGTTCTGTCAGCTCTCGACGGTTCCTGTCGAGAGCTTTTTTCGTTTCTGACAGCTAAATTGACCGTACGCGCCCGGGTGGCGGAATCGGTAGACGCACGGGACTCAAAATCCCGCGGCCTATGGCCTTACGAGTTCGAGTCTCGTCCCGGGTACTGTTCGGATTAGGACTTGCCGTTTAGCAACTCAACCTCTCCCCCCCTAGGTGGAAGAATGAAGGTACGGTTTCTCGCGCGTCTGATACCGGCTCTCCTGGCGCCTTTGATTCTTCCGTCGTGCCATAGTGGCGATCCAATCGGGACCAACCCTCCTCCTCTCCCGAAATGGACAACAATTGCCGGCGGACAACTTGACTACCTCAACTCCGTTTGGGGCTCATCCGCGTCCGACGTGTGGTCTGTCGGCGGGCTAAACAATGCTGGAGTGATCATCCACTACACCGGAACGAACTGGACAACCAACTGGTCGAGTGCCTCGCTCGGCACCGCATGGTTCCTCGGTGGAGTCTGGGGTACCTCGGGGTCGGACATCTGGGCCGTGGGCTCCAGTGCGGGAGCCGGAGGAATACTCCATTACGACGGAACGGGCTGGTCGGTTATCTCAAGCGGGACAGCGCAGACCCTGTACAACGTCTGGGGAACTTCCGCGACTAACGTCTGGGTTGTGGGCGGCAACACCAT
>CATPBN010000315.1 GCA_955652635.1 uncultured Gemmatimonadaceae bacterium | reverse complement strand
GCTACTATGTAGAGCCGCGTCAAGCAATCGGCAAGTGCGCCCCACCTTGTCGCGCGCGACGCTGTCAGCGCGCGACGTTTCGGTCACCCTCGACGGAGCTGGTGAAATGTCGCAGCTTTCACGCCGCTATCACGGGAATTGCAGATCAAAGACTGCACCCCACCAAGTGGAGGATGGATGAATCAGGAATCCTTTGAGGAGCAGCAGGAGGCGCTCGACCCGCACCGCCGCGAAGAGCGGGATTCCGCCGCGCTCGAGATTGCGGGACGACTGCGCCAGAAAGCCGTGCTCCTCACCGGGCGCGAGACCGGTGCCCAGCTCGATGATCTGCTCACCGCCGTCGATCGCTTCGAGGCGGGAGTGATCGCTCGAGGCGGAGACCTGTTTGTGAACTCTCCCACGTCGCATCCGCCGGAAGACCCCGACTTCGTCATTCCTCAGCGCGTACCGGGTGAGGATCCTGAGGCGTATGCGGCCCGCATCAACGCCGCAGCGGGGCGACTGGAGAAAGCTGATTTCTAGCAGGCTCGAGCAGCGGTGAAGAGCGCGACGAGGAGGAGCATCCGCTGGGCGCAGGCCGGCCTGCTGACGAACGCAGTGCTCGTTCTCGTCAAATTCGTCGCGGGAATCGTCGGGCACGCCAACGCCCTCGTCGCCGACGCGGTCGAGTCCTCGGCTGACATTTTTTCATCCCTCATCGTCTGGATGGGTCTGAGCGTCGCCGCGCGCCCGGCGGACGAGAACCACCCCTACGGACATGGCAAGGCGGAGTCGATCGCCGCAGCCGTTGTCTCGCTCATGCTCCTCGGCGCGGCAACCGGAATTGCCATCTTGGCCATTCGGGAGATCAGGACGCCGCACCACCTCCCAGCCCCCTTTACGCTCTTCGTGGCTGCGGGCGTGATCATCATCAAGGAGATTCTCTATCGGCGCGTGTCGCGCGTCGGGAAGGAAGTGGGCAGTACCGTGGTCACCGCCGATGCCTGGCACCACCGCGCGGATGCGATCAGCTCACTGGCCGCATTCATTGGAATCAGCATCGCGCTAATCGGCGGCAGGGGCTGGGAGGCGGCAGACGATTGGGCGGCGCTCGTCGCCGCCATTCTCGTCGCAATCAACGGGATTCGAACGCTTCGTCCGGCAATCGCCGGACTGATGGATGAGGCTCCGGATCGCACGGTGAAGGAACGGGCTCTCGATGCCGCCCTGGAGGTCGCCGGCGTTCGCAGCGTGGAGAATCTGAATGTGCGCAGTTACGGCCTGGGCTTTTACGTCGACTTGCACGTGAAGGCAGATCCCACGATCTCGCTCGAGGCCGCGCACGAAATCGCGGCCAAGGTCAAGTACGCGATTCTTGAGGCGGTCCCCAAAGTCGTGAGCGTGCTGGTGCACATGGAGCCCTTTCGGGAGAGCAGGGAGCTCTCGACCAATCCGGTGTACGTCCTCCCGCCGGCATAAGCGCGCCCGCTACTCTCGCGTCCAATCCCCGCTCTTGCCGCCGCGCTTCTCCGTCAGGCGGATTCCGGAGATCTCCATGCGCCGATCAAGCGCTTTGACCATGTCGTAAACGGTGAGGAGCGCGACGGTAACCGCCGTTAGCGCTTCCATCTCAACTCCCGTCGGACCTCTCGATGACGCCCACGCGGAAGCCCGCAGCCCGGGCAGCGCGCGGTCGACGACGAACTCGATGCCAACGTCCGTCAGCGAGATTGGATGGCACAGGGGAATGAGCTCGGCGGTTTTCTTCGCCGCCATGATTCCGGCGATTCGCGCTGTCGCGATCACGTCGCCCTTCGACACCGTGTTGGCGTCGATCGCGTCAAGACACTCCGCCGTCATCGCGATCGTCCCTTCCGCCCGCGCGGTACGGTCCGTGTCAGCCTTCGCGGTGACTGCGACCATTCGCGCCCGTCCCGAGGCGTCAGTGTGAGTTAGGTCTTTCATTCCTGGTTGCCTGGCGTGGAGTCATTTCAACGTCGTGGAGAGCTCGCGAATCAGTTTCGCAGTGATGACCTGTGGGCTCACATTGCTGCCAGCGTATGTTTGTGCGCGCATGACTGCGTCCACCGCCTTGCTCGCCGAAGCAGCGGCCTGGTCGTCCTCTCGATGCAGGGCATCGCGGACTCTCTCGCCCAACAAATCGACAAGAGCATCGAGAGTATCGGCGAACGCGCCGCGAGCGCCCGCAGCCCCCTGGGCCAGCGCGGCGGAGTAGTGCGATGTGCGTCGAGTGCTCGTCGCGGCGTCGATAATTTTTCGCGCGCTGATCGTCGCCTTGGCGTCGTCCTCTCCGGTAAGAAGTCTTCCCGGAGCGCCGGCCGCTGCGCGCACTCTTTCCGCGGTGCTGCCTCTTGATGCCTTGTCGAGAATCTTTTTCACCGCCGGGTTTTCGACGAACGCGCGCACGGCGGCATCGGGCACGAGAGGGACCCGGACGGAAATCACTCGCGATCTGATCGTCGGAAGCAGCGCACCAGGCTCGCTCGATGTGAGGATGATGGTGGTGTCCGCGGGTGGCTCCTCCAGAAGCTTTAGAAACGCATTTGCTGCCATGTCGGCGCCTTCCTGCGGAACCATTCGCTCCGCATCGCCGACTATGAAGATTTTCCTCCGTCCCATCGCCGGCGACATTGCCGCGCTCCGAACGAGGGCCCGCACGGTCGCGACGTAGATCCCCTCGCTTCCCGACGGCGCTGCATAAAACCCCAGGTTCTCCACCCGCTCGGCGATCGCTTCGGCGTAGTCGTCACGCACCTGATCCTGATCAGGATCGCCATCCTTGAGGCGAGGCCGAGGAAACACCCAGTGGAGGTCGGGGTGGGTTAGTGCCCGAACGTACCGGCACGCGATGCACTTTTCACACGGTGCTTCCTTCTCGGTGCAGAGGAGACGTTCCGCGAGCCAGAGAGCGAGTCGCTGCTTTCCGACGCCGCGCGGGCCTTGAAACAGGAGACTCGAAGGAAGAGTTCCAGCGCGGACACTCTCCGAAAGGCGCGCGCGCAGGGTCTCGTGTCCGTACAGGTCGATGATTGGCACCTCGAAATATGATCACTGCACGGTGGGCGCGAGAAGCGGGAAACGGGAAGCGAGCGCATGGTGGCACATTATCTGACTCTTATATTCAAGATAGAACTCGCCGCATACCGAAAATCCGGAGGCACTATGCCCGCTCAGCTGAAAGGGCGCAAAGTCGCTTTCCTCGCCACAGATGGCGTGGAACAGGTGGAGCTCACTGCCCCGTGGAACGCGCTCAAGCAAGCAGGAGCTGATGTGACACTTCTCTCGGACAAGACCGGCGAGATTCAGGCGGTGAATCATGGCGAAAAGGGCGACCGGTTCCCGGTCGACGGCGTGGTATCCAACGCGAGTGAGCGAGACTTCGACGCGTTAGTGCTGCCAGGGGGCGTCGCCAATCCGGACAAGCTTCGCACGAACGACGACGCCGTGAGGTTGGTGCGGGACTTCATGGACGCCGACAAACCGGTGGCCGCCATCTGTCACGGCCCCTGGCTGTTGGTCGAGGCGGACGCGCTTCGCGGGAGAACAATTACGTCGTGGCCGAGCCTCGAGACGGATGTGAAGAACGCGGGAGGGGCGTGGGTCGACAAGCAGGTCCAAGTGGATCAAAAGCTTCTGACGAGCAGGAAACCGGACGACCTGCCCGCGTTTTGTGCGAAGCTTGTGGAGCTCCTGACCGACGCGATCGACGAGCGGCGGCTGGACAAAATGGTCGAGCAGTCATTCCCGGCCAGCGACCCGTTGCCCGGCCCAATAGCTGTGGGGTAGTACGCATCCAGCCGCAGCGGCAGGCATCCGCTTTGCGCTGCAAAGTACTTGACAGTTATCTGGTGAGTCTCTAGCTTCTGACCATGGCCTCCGTAACGCCACTTCACCGCGCACCCGCTCCAGAGCCGCCCACGCTCCACGCGCGGGCGATGGACAATCTCGCCTTCATCCGCGATACCATGGAGGCGGCCGGCTCGTTCACTGCGGTCTCAGGGTGGGCAATGGTTGCCGTTGGTATCATCGCTACCGTGGCCGCAATGATCGCGTCCGCGCAGGAGTCGGTGCTCCAGTCGCTGTACGTCTGGATCGCGGCGGCGGTCCTCGCTCCGGCTGTAATGTTGTGGGGAATAGTTCGCAAAGCGCGGAAAGCCCGCATGCCTCTGCTTTCCGGCCCCGGTCGGAAGTTCGTTCTGAGCTTTTCTCCTCCGATTCTTGTCGGTGCGCTCCTCACCATCGTGCTCTTTCGTGCGGGGCTCGTCGGCGTGATTCCCGGCATGTGGCTGCTTTTGTATGGGACGGCCGTCGTAGCCGGCGGCGCGTTCTCCGT
>CATPBN010000314.1 GCA_955652635.1 uncultured Gemmatimonadaceae bacterium | reverse complement strand
GTCGTACACGGCGCCGGTGTTGTGGAATCTGGCGATGGTTGCCACCCTCGTGATTTTCCATAAAGGCCACACCCAAATTCAACTCGCGACCTATCTCGCGTACGGGTCGGTGATAGGGAGCGCCTTGCAGTTCGTTGTGCAGCTCCCGCAGGTAATGAAGTACGCGCGGGGAATCAGGCCACGCCTCACAGTGGCGGGCGCAAGCGTTCGCAACGTCTTCCGCAATTTCGTCCCGGCGTTCGTGGGCAGAGGCGTGGTGCAGCTCAGTGCTTACGTCGATGCCTGGCTGGCGAGTTATCTCGGCAATGGTGCGGTCTCGTCTTTCACGTACGCCCAGGCCATCTACGTTCTGCCGATAAGCCTCTTTGGAATGGCGATCTCCGCCGCGGAGCTGCCGGCGATGTCGCGAGCTGTGGGCACGACTGCCGAGATCGCCGCTTATCTGCGCGGGCGACTGAGCGATGGGCTGGATCGTATCGCCTACTTCATCGTTCCAAGCGCGGTGGCATTGCTCGCGCTGGGAGATCTCATCGTGCATCTGTTATTTCAGAGCGGAAGGTTTCAAAGCGGCGAGACGATCTGGGTCTGGCAGATACTCATCGGATCGACGGTCGGACTCCTCGCGTCGACGATGGGGCGGTTGTATTCGTCCACGTTCTACGCGATGCGCGATACCAGGACGCCGCTCCGTTACGCCGTTGTTCGCGTCGTTCTGACCACGCTGCTCGGCTACTTGTTCGCGCTGGTTCTGCCTGGATTGCTCGGCCTCGACAGAAAGCTCGGCGCCGCGGGTCTTACCGCATCGGCAGGACTGGCCGGTTGGGTGGAGTTCTACCTGCTGCGGCGCGAGATGGACCAACGGATCGGACGAACGCGCCTGATACCGTCGCGCGTTCTGAGGCTGTGGACGGCCGCGGCGGTCGGCGCCGCCATTCCGTGGGCGTACAAGCTCATCACCGATCGCGGATCCCCGATCCTGTCGGCGCACGAGAACGCCGTGCCGAGTAAGCTGCTTGCGCTCATCCTGCTCGCGGTCTACGGGACGACTTACGTCGGCATTACAGCCGCGTTCGGAGTTCCAGAGGCGAGGAACGTCATTGATCGCGGCGGAAGGCTGCTACGACTTCCGTTCCGCAGGCGGTGAACGCGCCTTTTCGCGGGTGGTATAATTACATGTGCTACCGATTCCTGACGCTGTCGCCGCAAAGCTGCCCCATCTTCCAGACGGACCTGGTGTCTATCTCTGGAAGGGAAGGGATGGGTCTACCCTCTATGTAGGGAAGGCCAAGCGCCTGCGCTCGCGGGTGCGGAGCTACTTCGCCAACGATCAGCTCGAGAGTGTAAAGACTCGACACCTCGTCGGGCTCATTGCCGACCTCGACACCATAGTCGTGCCCAGTGAGGCGCACGCGCTCATTCTCGAAGCGAATCTGATCAAGGAGTACCGGCCTCGCTTCAACATCGCTCTGCGCGACGACAAGTCGTACCCGTACATCAAGGTGACCCTGCAGGAGCCGTTTCCGCGAGTCTTTGTGACCAGGCGACTGGAAGACGATGGTGCCAAGTACTTCGGTCCATATACCGACGTAGGCGCCATGCGTAGAGCCCTCAACGTCGTCAAGAGAATCTTCACGGTGCGGAGCTGCAACTACGACATGCCGGCACAGATGCCGGAGCGGCCGTGCCTCGATTACTACATCAAACGCTGCAAGGCGCCGTGCATTCTGGCGCAGTCGCAGCAAGACTATCGGTCGATGATCGACGAGGTAGTTCTGTTCCTTTCCGGGAGACCGGACGAGGTGGTGCGCCGGGTACGAGAGCGGATGGATCTCGCTGCGGAGCAGCTGGATTTCGAGCGTGCTGGCGAGCTGCGCGACGTGCTGCATCATCTCGAGCAGATGGAGGAGCCGACAGTCGTTCTCGAGGTCGAGGGCGGCGATCGAGACGTGATCGGGTATGCGCGTGACGGGGATGATGCATGCGTGACGGTTCTGCGCATCCGCGGCGGCAAGCTCCTCTCGCGGGAGCAACGCTTCCTCGAGCACGTCGAAGGCGAGGAAGACACGGACGTAATGGCAATTTTTCTTGCCGGCAGCTACGTGGGCATGCAGGAGAAAGCCCGTCAGCTGTTGCTGCCATTCGACTTTCCGGATCGGGAGCTTATCGAGCAAGCGCTTCCGGACAGCAAGATCGTCATTCCACAGCGCGGTCCCCGCCGAGACCTGATCGCGCTGGCGGAGCAGAACGCGCGGCATTTGCTCGAGGAGCTCAAGCTCTCGTCAATGGAGGCGGATGAACGCGCGGGTGATCCGGTCTATGAGCTGGGTCGAGAGCTTGGGCTTCAGCGCATACCGCGATCGCTGGTCTGTTTCGACATCTCGACGACCCAGGGAACCGATACGGTAGGCTCCTGCGTGTGGTTCGAGAATGCCCGAGCGAAGCGTTCCGAATACCGGAAGTTCAAGGTGAAGACGGTCGAGGGCAGCGATGACTTCGCTTCCATGCACGAGGTCGTGCTCCGCTACTTCGACCGGCGCGTCAAGGACGAAAAGCCGTTACCGGATCTCATCGTAATCGACGGCGGCAAAGGTCAGCTCTCGGCCGCCCAAGCGGCACTCCAGGAGTTGGGCATCGCCGACAGACCCCTCATCAGCCTGGCCAAGCGGGAAGAGGAAGTCTTCATTTGGGGCCGAGAGGAGCCGCTAAAGCTATCGCGCCGCTCGGCCGCGCTTCGCCTCCTACAGC
>CATPBN010000313.1 GCA_955652635.1 uncultured Gemmatimonadaceae bacterium | reverse complement strand
TGCAACCCCAGCGCAATTCAGAATCGGTTGTGCGCCGTTGACAGCTACGCCCTGCGACGAGCACAACAACTCGGCACGTGCAGGGTAATTACTTAGCGGTTGAAGTGCACCGCCACTCGCTCGCGAGCACGTCGCCGAAGGACTATCTTTGCTCATCCTACAGTACTTGACGCCTCGAGCCTGCGTCGCCCTCCGCGGCGCTGCGTTGGCTACTGCAACCCTCGCTTGTCGACCCGAGCGGGCATCAGTGGAGGAGCTCTATACCGCTCGCATGCTCGGCACCAGCTATCTCCAGCGAAACCAATTGCCGGAAGCAGAAACCGAGTTCAAAAAACTCACCAAGCTTGCGCCCGACGACCCCCTCGGCTACGCGGACCTTGGACTCACATACCTGCAGGCTGGCCGATACGCCGACGCAGAAAAGGAGCTACTCCGAGCGAGAGAGCTGGACCCCGCGAATACGGAAGTGGGTCTTGCGTTGGCAAGACTCTACTCACTGACGGGACGGCCTTCCGATGCACGCGCGACGCTCGAGCGTCTCCGTCGCGACACCACCGGCAATGCGCACGTGCTGTACGCGCTCGCCGAGCTCGAGGCTCGGGGGCCCGATAGTGCTTCTGCTAAGAGGTATCGGGACCGACTAAGGGACGTACTAGCCGTCGCGCCGGCGAGTCTCGCTGTGCGGCTGGAGCTCGTCGAGGCGTTTGCGCGGCGAGGCGAGGCGGACAGCGCGGTCCGACAGCTCGAGGAAGTGCGACGCATACCACCCGAGCCTCCGAAGGAAGCACGGGCGAATCTCGACACCTCTATTCAGCTGCTGCGCGTGGGAAAGCTCGAGCAGGCACGGACGACGATCGACCGATTCGTCCGTCTCATGGAAGTCACCGCGCCCTATCAGGCGTCGCTCGACGACGTGAAATGGCCTGAAGGTCCGATCGCCGGGCGTCCTGTCCTTACGTTTGTGCCGAAGAACTTCATCTCCCTCCGCTCATTGCGGGGGCCAACACCGGTCGATCTGACAAAATTCACCGAGGCGACGAACGACGCTGGTCTTGCAAATGGGGAGACTGGTACCGGAGCTGTTGCCTCGCCGGAACAGCAACGCGCTCCGACCGCCCTTGCCGCAGGAGATATCGACGGCGACGGCACCGATGACCTGTTCGTCTCAACGTGGTCGCCGACAGAGCGGAGATCCGTCGCACACCTTTATCGCAATCAGGGCGGATTCTTCCGGGACGCCATCGCGCGCTCGGGGATCTCCCTTCCGCAGGGAGCGGCGTATGCCACCTTCGCGGACTTCGACAACGATGGCTGGCTCGACCTTTTTGTCATTGGGGGAGAGGGACGCGGGCATCTGTTCCGCAATCGCGGGGACGGCACCTTTGAGGATGTGACGGCAAAAGCCCGAGTCGGCGACGTCAAAGGAGCGCGCGAGGCGCTCTTCGTCGATCTCGATCATGACGGCGACCTGGACCTCCTTCTCATCGGACCCGGTCAGCGAACTGTGTACCGCAACAATCTCGACGGAACCTTCACCGATGCGACTGCAACCTTCGGTCTCGCCGGCAATAGCGATGCGCGCGACGCGGTCTTCGGCGACTTCGACGGCGACGGACGCATCGACCTCTTCATCACGAACGAAAATGGCAGCAACGCGCTCTTTCACAACGGTGGGGCTCAAGGCTTCAGCGACGTGACTGCGAAGAGTGGGCTCGCAACGATCGGCGGGTCTGGTGCCGCTGCGGTGGGCGATTACAACAACGACGGATTCCTCGATCTGTTCGTCGCGAACACGAATGGCGGCGAACCGACTCTCTGGCTGAACAAAGGAGACGGGACTTTTACTCGCGACCGACGATCGAGTGGCGCGCTTCAAGCGCTTCGCTCTATCGCGGGAATGGCCGCGACGTTCGTGGATTACAACAATGACGGGTGGCTCGACCTCGTTGTTGCGGGAACGTCCATCGGGTCCGGCAAATCTTCTCCGAACGTCTTTCTGTTTCGGAACGACGGCACGGGCCGGTTTGTCGATCGGTCGACGTTGATTCCGGCGCCTGTGAGGGCATCCGGCGCTTCGGTGATCGCGGTCTCGGACGCCGACGACGACGGCGACGAAGATCTCTTGCTGATCGACGCAGCTGGTGCGCCGCGACTATTGCGGAACGATTTCGGGAACAACAACCTCGCGGTGAACGTCGAGCTCAAGGCTCTACGCGACGGCAGTGGCAAGAACAACGCGTTCGGAATCGGCTCGAGACTGCAGCTACGAGCGGGTGAGATCTACCAGACGCGTGTCGCCACCGGTCGCACGACGCACTTTGGCTTGGGGACGCATCTAAAGGCTGACGTTCTCCGCGTGGAATGGCCGAACGGCGTCCCGCAAACCGTATACTTCCCCGGGTCTGACCAGGATGTCGTCGAGCGCGAAATGCTAAAAGGTTCGTGTGCGCTTGCGTATACATGGGACGGGAAGCGCTTCCGCTTCGTGACCGACGCAATGTGGCGCAGCGCGCTGGGAATGCCGCTCGGCCTCATGGGAGGAGGAACCAGGAGCGCCTTCGCTCCCGCCGGCGCGTCACAGGAATACCTGCGCATTCCGGGTGACGCGCTCGCGCCCCGTGACGGCCGATACATCCTCCAACTCACCGAGGAGCTCTGGGAGACCGCGTATGCCGACGAGGTCAAGCTAGTCGCGGTTGACCACCCGGATTCCGTGGACGTTTTCGTGGACGAACGCTTCGTCCCGCCTGGACCTGTAAGCCTTCGACTCTTTCAAGTCGCTCAACGCTATGTGCCGCTTTCCGCGGTTGATGAGCGTGGCAACGACGTCCTGCCTGCGCTCCGCGAGAGCGACGACGTGTACGTCTCGAACTTTACGCCGACGAAGTACCAGGGCGTCGTGGAATCGCACGATCTAATCCTGGATCTCGGCGAAGCGGCCGGCAGGCCGCAGAGCTTCCTCTTTCTGCGCGGCTGGATCTATCCCACCGACGCGAGCATCAACGTCGCCCTCGGGCAGCAATCTGCGATCAAAGCGGCGGCGCCTTCGCTCGAGGTCCGCGACGGTAGCGGTCGCTGGCGCATGGCGATTCCCAACATCGGCTTCCCCTCCGGCAAGGACAAGACGATGGTTGTTGACCTGGCTGGAAAGTTTCCGACCGCGGATCATCACGTGCGCATTCGCACGAACATGCAGATCTACTGGGATCAGGCGTTCGTCTCTCGCGTCCTCGAGAACAGCCCCGTGAAGACCACCACGCTTTCTCCACTCTCGGCCGATCTC
>CATPBN010000312.1 GCA_955652635.1 uncultured Gemmatimonadaceae bacterium | reverse complement strand
CGTTCGCAAAGAGCTCGAAACGCTCGGTGAGGGCGGGGTTACCGCGCTTGGGTTTTGCGAGCGGTGACAACTCCACCGGATAGTCGACGACGAATGTCGGCTCCTGGAGCGTGGGCTCCACCAGGGCCTGGAACATCTCGTCCATCACCTTCGGCCGCGTCAGAGATTCAGGCTTCTCCACACCCACGCGCTGCGCCAACGAACGGAGCGCCCCGTCGTTCAGCGACGCCACGTCGACACCCGCCGCCGCGTTCAGTGTCGGGACCCATTCGATTCGCTTGAATGGCCTGCGAAACTTCGGGACGTTCGCGGCAACCTCCGGAACCGAACGTACTGCCTCGGCCGTTTTCTCGAGCAACAATTCGACGAGATCCATCATTCCGGTGTAGTCCGCGTACGCCTGGTAGAACTCCAGCATCGTGAACTCTGGATTGTGCGTGCGGTCGATTCCCTCATTCCGGAAATCGTGCCCGATCTCGTAAACCCGCTCGAGGCCGCCGACGACCAACCGCTTCAGATAGAGCTCGTCCGCGATGCGCAGGAAGAGCGGCATGTCGAGCGCGTTGTGCACCGTCGTGAATGGACGCGCCGCCGCGCCACCGTATAGCGGCTGGAGAATAGGCGTTTCGACCTCGAGGAAATCGCGTTGATCGAGAAAGGATCGGATCGCGGTGATCATGCGTGCCCTGGCGACGAAAAGCGCTCGCACCTCAGGATGAACTGCCAGATCCGCGTACCGCTGGCGGTATCGCTGCTCCGGATCCGCGAACCCTGAGTGCCGAACCACTTGACCGTTGACCTCTTCTTCTTTTCCAAACGGGAGCGGACGAAGCGACTTGGCCAAGAGCTCTACCCGATCGATCCGGACGGTGACCTCGCCGGTGCGGGTGCGAAAGAGCGGGCCGTGCACACCGATGATATCGCCCAGATCGAAATGGGAGAGCTGTGCGTAGCTCGCATCTCCCAGTTGTTCCTTCTTGAAATAGAGCTGGATCTTCCCCGTCGAATCGGCGAGGTGTGCAAAGGTCGTCTTGCCGTGAGATCGCCACGCGACGATGCGGCCGGCCAGGCTCACTGGCGGTCCCTCCCCCTCCGCTGCCGGTCCGAGAAGTGTCTGCGCTTGGGCGGCCGACTGCTGTCGGTCGAACGCGTATGCGTACGGCGCTATACCCGCGGCAAGGAGAGCCTCCAGCTTCTCTCGTCGCGCCTGGAGGACGAAGTTGAGCTCTTCGCTCACGCCGCCGCCGTCTTGGAGCCACCGCCCATCTTCAGGTATGCCGCTATGAAGGGATCGATCCCTCCATCCATGACCTTCTGCACGTCGGGGATCTTGAGCTCCGTTCTGTGGTCGTTGACCATCGTGTACGGCTGAAAAACGTAGCTTCTGATCTGGCTGCCGAAGCTCACATCGGATTTCGTCGCATCCAGTTCAGCCTTGTGCTGATCCCGACGCTCCACTTCCGCCTGGTAGAGCTTGTTCTTCAGCATCTTCATCGCTGTCGACTTGTTCTTGAACTGGGATCGCTCCTGCTGCGATGCCACGACCGTGTTCGTGGGAATGTGCGTGATCCGGACCGCCGAGCTCGTCTTGTTGACGTGCTGGCCTCCCGCGCCCGATGCCCGATACACATCGATTCGCAGATCCTCGTCGCGGATGTCGATGTTGATTTCTTCGTTCACGACGGGGTAGACGAATACAGAAGCGAAGCTCGTGTGCCGCCGGGCATTGGCGTCGAAGGGGGAAATTCTTACCAGCCGATGCACGCCGGTCTCCGGACGGAGAAATCCGTAAGCGTACAGCCCTCGAATCTCGAGGACCGCTCCCTTGATCCCGGCCTCTTCGCCCTCGCTTTCGTCCAGCATGACGACTTCAAACCCGCGGCGCTCGGCCCAGCGCACGTACATGCGCATCAGCATCTGCGCCCAGTCCTGGGCCTCGGTCCCGCCCGCGCCGGCACTTATCTCGAGCTGAGCATCGCGGAAGTCGTCGGGCCCGCGAAGCAGGGACTTCACCTCGAAGGAATCGAGATCGTCACGGAGCTGGGCCGTCTCCTTGTCCAGCTCGCGCTCGAGCTCGGGCTCGGAGCCCTCCTGAATCATCTCGTCGAGCTCAAGGGCGCTCACCACGCGGCCGTTCAGCTTGTCGTAGGGGTCCATCCAGCTGCGCAGCGTCTTCACTTCCTGAAGGGTTGCCTGCGCTTTTTCCTGATTGGTCCAGAAGGCGGGGTCGGCCATCTCGGCGTCGAGTACGCTCAGGCGAGCGCGCTTGCCGTCGATGTCAAAGATACCTCCGCAACTCCGCCAGTCGCTCCCCGCTCTGCTTCAGACCGCGGCTGCGCTCACTTTCCGCCATTTTGTAACTACCCCTCGGACCCCTAGAAGATTTTCTTGCCTGCGCCCAGCACTTCGTTCAGCGCTTCCTGAAAATACGTCGTGCTCTCGGCGAGCTGTTGTCCCACCTGCGCAATATACTCCTCAAAGCTCTTCTTGATCTCTTCCCTGAAGAGTTGTTTCAAGGTTCCATCGCGGAGCCCTTCTGCGTGTTTGGCGGGGTGGTAGGTGATTATGTCCGAGACGAGAGCGCGCGCGAGCCTCTTGGCGCGCTGATCGGGATCCTTGGAGAGGAAGGGATTGAGCGGGCGGCGAGCACCACCGTCAGAGCCTATGGCCGGAGAGCCGGACGAAGGCGTGTCCGTCTGACGCGGAGGAGGCGGAGGGGTCGCCGCGCGGGAAGAAGGCACGAAAGGAGGCGCTGCTGGCGCGGGAAATGGCGACGCGCTTGGAGCTGAGAAGGGCGGCGCTCCGGCCGGCCTGAACGGAGGAAGCGGTGGTGGCGGCGTGAACTCCGGCAGCTCAGAGGACGGCGACGGTGGGGTCGCGGTAGCCGCTGCGGTGGAGCGCTCTATCGCCTCGGGCCTGGGGCGTGGGCTGGCTGGCGCCTCGGCTGTGCGCGGT
>CATPBN010000311.1 GCA_955652635.1 uncultured Gemmatimonadaceae bacterium | reverse complement strand
TATCCCAACTGGCGCTACATCTGGCCGCAGTTCAAGAGCCCGTTGGTGTGGGACGTGTTTGCAATCCTCACCTACCTCACGGTGTCGAGCACATTCCTTTACATCGGATTGATTCCCGACATCGCCGTTCTGCGCGACCGCGAGAACATCAGCCCGATCAGAAAGCGCATCTTCAGCGTTCTCTCGCTCGGATGGCGCAACACCGACAGGGAGTGGAGGCACTTCGCGCGGGCTTATCTCTTCCTGGCCGCGTTCTCGACTCCGCTGGTGCTCTCGGTTCACTCAGTGGTGTCCTTTGACTTTGCGATGGCGCTGACTCCCGGGTGGCACACCACGATTTTCCCGCCCTACTTCGTCGCCGGTGCAATCTTTTCCGGCATCGGAATGGTGTTCACCATCATCATCCCGCTCAGGAAGTTTTTCGGGCTCAAGCACTACGTCACGATCAATCACCTCGACGCCGCCGCGAAGCTTTGCCTGTTCACTTCGCTAGTGGTGGGCTGCGCGTACATGACGGAGTGGTTCGTGGCTTGGTTCAGCGGCAACGAGTTCGAGCAAAGCTTCTTCGCCAACCGTATCTGGGGACAGTGGTGGTGGGCGTCGGCGATTCTGTACACGTGCAACATGGTGCTGCCGCTGTCGCTCTTTTCGCAGAGGCTCCGACGCAATGCCTCGTGGCTGTTCATCCTTTCGTTCACGGTCAACATCGGAATGTGGTTCGAGCGGTTCGTGATCGTCGTGCCGTCGCTCTCGCACGAGTTCGAGCCGTGGCAGTGGACGAGCTATCGGCCGACCTGGGTTGATTACGCAATTCTATGCGGAAGCTTCGGCTGGTTCTCCATGTGGTTCATGCTCTTCATCAAGCAACTGCCGATCATCGCAATTGCTGAAGTGAAGGAGATCGTTGCGCCAAGGCTGAGGACTCAGCACCCGCACGGAATGACTCCTTCTGGCGAGCATTTCGATTTCGAGCCTGAGACGCCGGGAGAGCACGACTGATGCGCGGAGTACTCGGCGCCTTCCGCGAGCTGGACGCTGCTGTCAACGCCATCGAAGCGCTGAAGAAGGCCAAGCTTGGCGCGATACAGGTGTTCACGCCGACGCCGCGTCACGAGCTCGAGCACGCCCTCGAGCCGGGACCTAGCCCGGTTCGGAAATACACGCTGATCGGTGGATTGTGCGGGGTGACCTTCGGGTACTGGATCGCGATCTGGACATCAGATTACTGGCCGCTCGTCGTCGGCGGCAAACCGATCGCATCCTGGGTGCCCTACACCATCTTCGGATTCGAAGTGATGGTGCTCATCGGCGCGCTTTCAACTGTAGCTGGCCTGTTCATCAATGCGCGCGTTCCACGACTGACGATGATGGTGGGTTACGACCCTCGTTTCAGCCATGGCGATTACGGTGTCTGGGTCGAGTGCCCGCCCGAGAAAGCGCGGAATGCGGAGGAGTTGCTGCGCGAGCACGGCGCCGTGGAGGTGCGACTTGAACGCTAGAAAGCGCGCGCTCATTCTCGCACTCCCACTGATGCTCACGGCGTGCGAGTGGTTTACCGATTTCAAGCGCCAGCCATCGATATGGACGTGGGAGCCGTTGAAGGACACGCTCACTCCGTCGCGCGGCAATCCGCAACAATCGGTGCCGACGACCGGCACTGCCGTCGCCGGGTTTCAGGTCTCCTACGGCGCTTTCCCGGCGACAATCGATTCGATGGCGGGAATTCGGAACCCAACGCCGGTCAGCGACTCGTCGCTCGCGAACGGCAGAAAGTATTTCCAGATCAACTGCTCCGTGTGTCACGGAGAACGCGCGATGGGCGACGGTCCGGCAACGAAATTTGGGATGCCCGGAATCAATCTCACAACTGATATGACCAAGGGCCGCACTGACGGATACATCTTTGGCATGATCCGGAACGGCCGCGGGTTAATGCCTCCCTACAACCGTATCGAGGAGCTGGATCGGTGGGACGTCATCAACTACTTGCGCGCGTTGCAGGGAGTGAACGGTCGTCAGGTCGAGGTCGGCGCGCTGGCGCCCCCAGGCGTCACTGGTGACAAGGTGCCCGGCCCGACGCGAATGGGTCCAAACGTGCCAGCTCCCTTCTTCAAGCCGCGCGAGCTGCTGTCGGACAGCGCGGCACGCAGCGCCGCGAAGGTACCTGATAGCTCTCTTCTCCGTGAAGCAAGAGTAAGGCTGGATTCGGCCAAGGCGAAGGCAAAAGCAGACAGTGCACGAGGGATAACAATCCGATGACCGCGCACGACGTGCACGTCCCGACGAGAGAGGAGGTCGTAGCCGGGCTCGATCGGCCCACGCCGGCGAGTCTCAAGACCATATCCATCGCTCTGGCGGTGTTCGGGCTCGTTGTCTTCGTGATCGGCTTGTTCGCACAGCCCGATCGGGTGTGGCAGGCGCTGCTCGTGAACTGGCTCTACTTCACTTCGATCTCGTCCGCCGGCGTAATGTTCGTGGCCGTGCAGCGGATAACTACTGCCCGATGGTCGCGGCCGATCATCCGCTTTCTCGAAGGCTACGTCGCGTTTCTGCCGGTCGCGTTCATCCTGATCCTGCTGATCCTGTTCGTCGGGCGGCACCACATTTTCTGGTGGAGCAATAACGCTCCGACGATCCACGAGAAAGCGGTTTGGCTCAATCCGCCTTTCTTTTTCACGCGGGTCATCGCGATCTTCCTGATCATCACGTCACTGAGCGTGTGGTACATCTACACGTCGGTACGGCTAGATGTGGGGATCCTGCCGGAAGCGGGTGCCAAGTGGGCGCGCGGCTTGCGGGAGCGGATGCGCAGAGGATTCCGCGACGAGCGGCGGGAGCTTCACTCCACGCACTCACTTCAGGGAAAGCTGGCAGTGTTTCTTGGCTTCTCCTTCGTCTTCGGATGGATCGTGCTTTCGTGGGATCTCTCCATGTCGCTCGATCCGCACTTCCAGAGCACGATGTACGGCTGGTGGTTCTTCATGGGGGGATGGGTCGCGTCGCTGGCGAGCTGGACGATCATCGTCATGGCGTGGCGCAGATTCCTCAACCGCTATGACCTGATCCAGGACAAGCACTTCCACGATCTCGGTAAGTTGTGCTTCGCGTTCACCGCGTTCTGGGGCTATCTCACCTTCGGACAGTATCTGGTGATCTGGTACGGCAACCTCGGTGAAGAGACGCACTGGATGCGGCTGCGCCTGATAGAGGGGTGGCGGATTCCAACGCTGATCGGCGTCGGCCTGATGTTCGTGCTGCCATTCTTCGGATTGCTCTCGCGGGCAGCGAAGGTCTTCCTCCCAACGATGCTGCTGTTGGCGACGTCGACTGTGGTTGGACTCTGGATGCACCGTTACCTCGAGGTCTATCCATCCATCTACGGGGTGGTGACCAACATTCCGCTCGGCCTTTGGGAGCTGGGCGTCGCCGTTGGTCTGCTTGGCGTCTGGGGCTTCTGCTATCTCTCGTTCATGGATGCATTCCCGCGGATGCGTGTACTGCTCATGACCTCGCCTTATCGCGATGAAGTGCAGGTGCCAGTGGATCCGCGCACGATGGAGCCGCTGCCCGCACACGAGTAGCGCGGTGTTTCAGGAGCCGGCACCGTCTATATGTCGGGTTGAGGGGCGTTAGCTCAGCTGGGAGAGCGCCTGGTTTGCAACCAGGAGGTCGCAGGTTCGATCCCTGTACGCTCCATACACTTACAAATTGCGGGGTCAGTTTGGGGGTCAGTTTCTCCCAGAGACCCGGTCAAGAATTTTGTGCGGGTGCGACATTACTGACAGCATTGTTGCTTCGTCCGGCTGTTGGTAGCACCGCAGCAGCGTAGCCACGTCGCTCCAACCTGCAGCTGCGGCGACGTCAGCGATCGGCAACTCTTTCCTGCTTGTTGCCCATGCTCTCCGATAAGCGTGCCAGAGCGAGCCGTCCAACTTTCTTAGTCCGGCTCGCCTTTCTGCTTGTTGAAGCCATTTTGCAAGCACGTCTCGCCGGAGCGGAACCGCCGGGTCAGCTTCCGATGGGAAGACAAGCCCACCAAATGCGCCCCCAAGCTTTACGCGAAACGATCGTAGCTCATCTCGTAACGCTTGGGGCATCGGAACTCGCCACTCTTTCCGCTTCTTATCGGCCTCGGCTCGCCACAGAATCGTGTCGGTCTTGAAGTCGATGTCGTTCCACCTGAGCTGACGGAACGAGCCCAGCCTCCGCCCCGTGGCTTCGGCAAGGACGAGCGCGAGTTCGAGCTTCAACCATTTTCGCAACTCCGAGTCGCTCTCAGCTTCGCTTCGCAATCGCCCGATTGCGCGGCGAGTCTCAACGAACCGCTCGTGCGTTCCTACCGGTCGTCGAGGATTGGTTCCTCGTGACGGCAGCCTGACCCCGTCGAAC
>CATPBN010000310.1 GCA_955652635.1 uncultured Gemmatimonadaceae bacterium | reverse complement strand
TGGACCACCCGAGAGAATCGAGAATGGCGCGGCCGCGGGTAGTGTCGAATGGAATCTGGGAGACCAGGGTGTCAGTCGTCGGAAATGCTCTCACCGTTGGCCCTACCGCGACTAATCCCAGCGTATCGAGCACGCTCTTTACGAGAATGCGGCGGTCAATCGACATGGCGATCGCACGGCGGAGCGCTCGGTCGCCAAAGAGTGGATGTGGCAGGGCGTTCTTCGCGGGGTTACGCAGATTGAACACAAGGAATGCGTAGTCAGTGCCTGGGAGCACTATCGCCCTGAGCGTTGGGTGGCGCATTAGCTCTGCCACATTCTCGGCCCGGAGCGCGTCGAAGAGATCGGCGTCACCCCTGAATAACCTGGTTACGGCAGTCGTGAATTCAGGCGAGATGCTCCAGATCACGCGATCGAGCTTGGCGCGACCGCGATAGTTCGACGAGTCCGCGACGATCTCGACGGAAGCTCCTTTGTCCCACGCACGAAATCGAAAGCGTCCCGTGCCGATTGGCGGAGGCGGCGACTCGCGAAGTCTCGTCACCTGGATTTTTTCCAACTGGTGCGCCGGAAGTATCAGCAGCTGGGCAGCGGCGTCCAGAAACTGTGTCGGCAGGCGCCGGTGGAACCAGAAGACCGCCGTAAGCGAGTCGCTCGTCGTAACGGAATCAATATTTTTGAGCTCCGAAAGGAAGGAACCGCCAAGGTCGGGGTTCTTGTTGAGCGCGAATGTGAACTGCACATCGTGCGCGCTTACCGCTTTCCCGTCGTGCCATCGCGCACGCGGATTGAGATGGAATGCGAGCGAGAGCGAGTCGGCTGCCCACCGCCAGCCGTCTGTGAGCTGCGCGCGAAAGCCCTTTTCGCCTCGGGTATTCATCTCGGGACCGACGTCGGCCAGGTAGTCGTAGATCTGCTCGGAGATCTGTTTCCCCTGCGTCGTGCGAATCAGCGGTGGAAAGAGCGTGCCGGGATCGGCGGTGGTGGAGATGACGAGCGTTCCACCTGGCTCCGCTGGCGCGGTGTTACCCGAATTTTCCGAGCACGCGGCGAGACACAGCACAAGGAAAACAGTGACAGCTTTTCTCATGGCAGACAAAGGTAGCGATGCGGTTTGCGCGTGGAAGGAGCTAAAGTCCCTAGTGATAGAAAACCGACAGTCGGTGATAAGAAATCGACATTGCCCATCTTGACCGGCTGTGAAAACGTAAATGATACATGGGAGAACCTGCTACGAAGCCAATCGGCGCGATGCCCACCTTTCAGGTGGCACATCTCCGACGCGACGGCCAGGACGTGATCATCGTCCCGGTGGATCGCTCGTTTGGCAAGCGCGCGCCTGCCGAGCAGACGCGGATACAGGAGGCATTTCAACGCAGCGCGGCGGCGGCTGATATACCCGGCGTCGTGGTTCCGGTCTGGGAAGACGCCTCGGGGAGAATGGCTTTTCGCGCGCCCCCACCATGGCACGAGTTCTTCAAGAGCATAGACATGGTCTATGTCGCAACGGCCCTGAATCGAACCCTGAGTCTCGAGTAGCCGTTACTCCCATGCCTCTCCCACAGAGGCGCTCTTGACATTCACTGGTTGAATCGCGGGCCGCACCCGGTAATACTCCGGTGATGAAATTCTTGTTGCCGCGCGCATTCCACATCGTTGAGGTCGTTGTCGTCGCTCTGGCGACCTCTACATCCCCAGCACTAGCGCAGCATGCTGGTCATGCAATGGGCGAGATGTCGAACGACACGCTGGCAACGGCGCCGACCGCTCCGACTCGCTTTGTTCGCGACTCGGCCCTCGTTGCCGATTCCTTGCTGAAAGTGTGTCGCCCCCAGGTGATTCATTCGATCGACGTTTATTCCACGTGTGTAGGCGATGGAATTGCGTCGCTTTCCTCATCGGGTAACATTGCGCTCGCGATGGGCACGCTCGACCTGATCGTTCACAACGATCCCTCGCTGGTGCTCCTGGGTCATCCGCTCGCGCACGCTCTCGGCTATGCCGTCCGGTCAACTCCCGCAACTGCAACACGCCTTTTGTCAGAGTGCGACGACCGTTATCAGTCGGGCTGCTATCACGGAATTCTGCAGAGGTATTTCGATGCGCGCATGGGGATGCCGATCGCGCAGAAAGTGTTGGTCGCTCCCTGCGACGGCTTGCGTGGCACTCGCGAGCAGTTCCGGCTCTTCGACTGCCTGCATGGGACCGGTCACGGGCTGATGATGTATCACCGTTACGACGTGAACGCCTCGCTCAAGGACTGCGACCGTCTGGTCGCCGATTGGGATCAGCGAAGCTGTTATAGCGGTGTGTTCATGGAGCACAACATGGGTGCGCGGATGCAGTCCTTCGGCGACGGCGCATTCGGGATGCACCGTCATCCGATGCCGGCGCCGACGGTAGTCCTGTTCAAGCCCGACGATCTGCAATATCCCTGCGACTCTACGCCGGACCGATATCGGCGTGAGTGTTACGAGCTGCAGGCGGATCTGATTCTGCCAGCAGTGAAGGAGGATTACCAGAAGGCAGCGCGGGTATGCGACGCTGCGGGTGCGCCGGATTTCGTCCGCGCTTGTTACGTCGGACTGGGTAGAAATGCGTCGGGGGCCTCCGCGTTCCAGTACGCCGGTATAAAAAAGAGGTGCGAGCGATCGTCCCCACCGGG
>CATPBN010000309.1 GCA_955652635.1 uncultured Gemmatimonadaceae bacterium | reverse complement strand
GCCTGCCGGCGTCGTACGGAGACATCCGCGCCTACGACGTCCGCACCGGAAAACTTCGCTGGACATTCCACACGATTCCGCGTCCCGGCGAGTACGGCTACGAGACCTGGCCGAAAAAAGCCTGGACGTACACCGGAGCGGCGAACAACTGGGCCGGTATGGCAGTCGACGTGAAGCGTGGACTCGTTTACGTCCCGACTGGATCGGCCGCCGCCGATTTCTACGGTGCCAATCGTATCGGCGACGATCTGTTCGCCAACACATTGCTCGCGCTCGATGCGGCAACCGGCAAACGCATCTGGCATTTTCAAGGCGTCAAGCACGATATGTGGGATCGCGATTTTCCGTCGCCACCGACGCTCGTCACGGTCAGGCATGACGGGAAGAGTGTCGACGCGGTGGCGCAGACGACCAAGCAGGGTTTTGTGTTTTTGTTCGATCGCACGAACGGGACGCCCCTCTTCCCGATCGAGTACCGTCACGTCCCCCCGAGCACGGTCGAGGGCGAAGTCGCGGCCCGGACCCAACCGTTTTCCTTGAAGCCAGCGCCCTTCGCTCGGCAACTGTTGACCGAAGACATGTTGACTACCCGGACGCCGCAGGCCCACCAGTGGGCGCTCGCTCAGTTCAAGACGCTCCGCAGCGAAGGGTTGTTCGTCCCGTTCATGGTCGGCAAAGAAACCGTCCTTTTTCCAGGGTTCGATGGCGGCGCCGAATGGGGTGGCTCCGCCCTCGATCCAACTACAGGCGTGCTATATGTGAACGCCAACGACATCGCGTGGACGTCGAGCATGCGTCGCACGAAGACAGGGACAAGCCTAGGTCGTCAGACGTATCTCAATCAGTGCGCAGCGTGTCACGGGGAGAGCAGGTCGGGTAGCGCGGGGTTTCCATCGCTCGTCGCCATCGCGACGCGGCGCACTCACGCACAGATCGCCGAGATTATCCGGAATGGATCGGGTCGGATGCCGGGTTTTTCTTCTCTTCCGCCGGAGACCTTGGCGCAGCTCATTCAGTACGTCACGAGCGGCAAGGCGAAGGAAGCAACGCGAGTCGCGCCATCATCCACCGACATGAAATACGAATTCACCGGATACCATAGGTGGTATGACCCCGACGGCTATCCAGCCGTGGCGCCGCCCTGGGGAACGTTGAACGCGATCGATTTGAATTCTGGAGAATACGCCTGGAAGATTCCTCTCGGCGAGTATCCGGAGCTCGCCGAGCAAGGGCTGAAGGATACGGGTACCGAGAATTACGGCGGCCCGATCGTGACTGCCGGAGGGTTGGTCTTCATCGGTGCGACGAACTTCGACAAGAAGCTGCGCGCATTCGACAAGGATACCGGCAAGCTGTTATGGGAGACAGTGATGGTGAATTCCGGCAATGCGACTCCGATCACGTATGAGGCGAACGGCAAACAATTCGTCGTGATCGCGGCGTTCGGCGGCTACGCTGGAGCCCGCCCCGCGCCGTCGGGCGGCGCATTCGTCGCGTTCGCATTGCCATAGACCCAAGCGCTCATGCCGTCAGCGATACATCCGATCGCCATCCACAAGTTCGGCGGCGCCGCGCTTGCCGGCGCCAGCGCGATCGCCCACGTCGGTGCGCTGCTCGCGGAGCCGTCCGATGAACGACGCGTCGTTGTGACTTCGGCACTCCAGGGCGTGACCGATTCCCTTCTGCGAGCTGTTCACTTCGCGACCGAGGGTGATTCGCGCGAGGCCGATATCGTCGCCCGCGAACTTGCCCAGCTGCACACGAGCGTCGCCGATCTATCGGTAGCGGGAGAGGAGCGCAATGCGCTAGCACCCGAGCTCGCGCGACTCGCCGATGTGCTGACCGAGAACCTCGCCGCTCTTGCGCCGCCCGTTACCGATCGTGCGCAGCGTCGCGATGCGGTCCTCGCGCATGGCGAGCGCGCCGCAGCGCAGATCGTCAGCGCGATGCTGCGCGCAAATGGGACGCCGAGCGTGGTGATTGATGCGACGCAACTCATCGAGACGGACGGTCGTCACGGCAACGCCGCACCCGACCTCGCCCGCAGCGAGATCGCCGCGCGGTCTGTGCTCCTTCCCGAACTCGAGGACGATGTGATCGTCGTCGTACCTGGCTACATCGGCATGGGACGCGATGGACACGTCGTCACGCTCGGTCGCGGCGGATCGGATCTCACGGCGACGGTACTTGGGCGCGCGCTGGCGGCCCGCAGCGTCACCCTATGGAAAGATGTCGCTGGCGTGATGACGGCTGATCCGCGTCTCGTTCCCGGCGCACGGGTCGTGCCGTTCCTCGACGTGCGCGAAGCATCGGAGCTAGCGTACTATGGAGCTAAGGTTCTGCATCCGCGCACGCTCATGCCGCTGCTCGGCGGCACTACGCTCAGGCTGCGTCCGTTCGCCGATCTCGCCGCACATGGGACATCGATCATCGCGGGTCGGTCCGTCAAAGGCGCGCCGGTACGCGCCATCTCCGGCATGCCCGACCAGGCGATGATCACGGTGAGTGGTAGCGGGATGCTCGGCATCCCCGGCGTGGCGGCGCGAGTGTTCGGCGCGCTGGCTCATGCGCACGTCTCTGTGTCGTTGATCTCGCAGGCTTCGTCGGAGCAATCGATCTGCTTCACGATCCCCGGCAATCGCGCCGAGGAAATCACGGCTTACTTGCGCGAGGATCTC
>CATPBN010000308.1 GCA_955652635.1 uncultured Gemmatimonadaceae bacterium | reverse complement strand
GTCTCGTCGTACCGGCGCTGGATGTTCGAGAGTATTCCTTCCCAGCTCGTTCCAGAGGTGTCGGTGCGCAGGCCGGTCTTCCCACCCGTACCATATAGAAGCTTGTCGCGAACTTCCGGGCTCAGCTCGCCCCAGGGTGCGTTGAGATTGAAGCCGAACTGCTTGGCGAGCCCCGGCAGGATCACTTTCTTGAGATACCCGTCCGGCTCACCCCAGGGGAGAATGACGCCTTCGAGGATACTGATGCTCGGATCGCCGAGCAGGAGCTCCTCGCTGACCTCGCGGCGCGAGCCCAGCCCGCCACACGCGGGACACGCGCCGAAGGGGGAGTTGAAGGAGAAATGCCGGGGCTCGAGCTCGGGAAGCGAGATGCCGCAGACCGGGCAGCCGTACCTTTCCGAGAAGAGATGCGGGCTGCGATCGTCCTGCCGGTGAATCTCGACGGTGCCTTCGGCGAGCTTGAGGGCGGTCTCTACTGAATCGTTGAGCCGGCCGCGGTCCTCGGCGCGGACTACCAGGCGGTCGACGACAACCGAGATGTTGTGATTCATCCGTCGATTCAGCTTGGGCGGGTCGGCAACCTCGATCAGCTCACCATCGACGATCGCCCGAACGAAGCCCTGCTTTCGGGCCGCCTCGAACAGCTCGCGAAACTCACCTTTGCGACCGCGTACCAGCGGAGCCAGAACCTCGATCTTCGTCCCTTCCGGCCAGGTCAGGATGGAATCGGCGATCTGCCCCGCGCTCTGACGCTCCACCGCGCGGCCGCAGTTGGGGCAGTGCGGTGTCCCCGCGCGGGCGTACAGAAGCCGGAGGTAATCGTAGATCTCCGTGACCGTTCCGACAGTGGAGCGTGGGTTGTGTCCCGCGCTCTTCTGCTCGATGGAGATGGCCGGCGACAGACCCTCGATGGAATCCACGTCCGGCTTCTCCATGAGCCCGAGAAACTGGCGGGCGTAGGCGGAGAGCGACTCGACGTAGCGGCGCTGTCCCTCGGCGTAAATGGTATCAAAGGCGAGCGACGACTTCCCCGATCCCGACAGGCCAGTAATGACCGTGAGGCGGTCGCGGGGGATGGTGACGTCGATGTTGCGGAGGTTGTGCTCGCGGGCGCCGCGTACGATCAGTGATTCTTCCGGCATAGCCTTGTAAAATCGCGGGTTACGCCCCCAGACTCAAGCGGGCCCTATTGAAGGCCTTACGCGTGTGCCGGGCGGGAAACTGCCGAGCTCAGGCGTCCATTTTGCACCTGGAGGCGCGATATGCCCGTTTTGAGAGAGATAATCGACGTCTTAACGATGAAGTCGGATCGCCCCGTGCGCCGTTTGGTGGCGTATTACGTAATCCTGGGCGTCGTCGTCGCGATACTGGCGTTCCTCTTCCCGCTTCAGATCGCGCGGATTGGCGCCAAAGGCCTGGGGGATGTCCCGGAGGGTCCGACGGTATTGACGGACGCCCTCTCGTCGCCCAGCTCGCTCGGCACCTTCGGCCTGGGGTCGTTCCTGGGCGTCGCGATCACGACTCTGCTGATTCTCATCGGCGCCCTGGTGTTGATGCTTCCGGTGACCTGGGTGTACATGTCGGCCCGGCCCTCTGGCGGACAACACAATCAAAACGTGGTGCAGACGCTCATCATCCTGCCTCTTGTCGTCGCCGGGATCGTGTTCCTCGTGCAGAACAGCCTGGCATTGGCATTCAGTCTTGCCGGAGTGGTCGGCGCAGTGCGATTCAGGACGACGCTCCGCGACGCTCGGGACCTGGTTTACATCTTCCTGGCAATCGTTGTGGGGTTCGCGGCAGGGGTCCAGTCGCTCGCCGTAGGCGCAGTCGTCTCGATCTTCTTCAATTTCGTGCTGATCCTCACGTGGCGCTACGACTACGGCAGGAACATGCTGATGCCGACGGCAGCGGCGCAGTGGTCACGCCCGCTACAGGCGCTCGCGAGTCCGACGGGAGACCATCAGGTTCCCGATCGGGATCTCCTGCTCTCCCTGACACCGGAGAAGGCGAGTGCGCTCGCTGACCGGTTTGATCGCGTGCGTGAAGCGATGGGCAAGAAGAAAAGAGCGCGCTACAACTCGATTCTGACGATTACTACGGACGAGATACCCGAGGCGCAGATGCAGGTCGAGGAGGTCCTCGACAGGATGACCAAGCGCTGGGATCTCGACGAGGTCGTGACCAACGTCGGCAAGCCTTCCGAGATCTACTATCTACTCCGCCTCAAGAAATCGATACCGCGAGACGTCCTGCTCACCGCCATCCACGAGAACGCCGACGGCATCATAGTCTCAGCTGATCTCGAGACTGGCGTGGCGGCGGACGAAAAATCCGCCGACAAGGGATGATTGGTTTGCGCACCTTCATACTGGTGCTAGGCGTGTCGCCGTTGGTTGCGGTTTGTCGCGAGACCCCGGAAGCCAAGGCGGCGGACGTGCAGGCGGTCGCAGCGACGCGTAAGCGGGAGCTGGCGCGCAGACTCGCGTTGGCGGATGCGAACCCGGCGAAACCGGTGGCGGTGGCCCAGTGGATCATGCCGCCGGAGCTGCGAGAAATTTCTGGTCTCGCGCTCACCGCCCGCGGCACCGTTCTCACCCACGACGATAATATCGGCAGGGTGTACGAGATCGACCCGAAATCCGGGATCCTGCTCAAAGGGTTCTCGCTGGAGGGCGGCGTCCGCGGCGACTTCGAGGCGATCACGATTGCCGGAACCGACGTCTACCTGCTTCGGAGCAACGGCAAGATTTACAAGTTCAAGGAAGGCGCCGATGCTGAGCAGGTTCCCTACTCGGTTTACGATACTGGATTGGGAAAGGAATGCGAGTTCGAGAGCATGGCGTACGAGGCGGAC
>CATPBN010000307.1 GCA_955652635.1 uncultured Gemmatimonadaceae bacterium | reverse complement strand
GGTCGAGGTGGTCGTGGTCGATGTGGCGGTTGGCTCGACACGCGCGTACCAGTACCAGAGCGCTATGAGAGCGATGATCAGGACGAGGCAGCCTAGCCTCCGAATGCAACCTTTCATGTCGTGATGGTAGAGGGTTGGAAAGCATGCAGAATACCCTCGCACGACCCGTGAACGCTAGCCGGAGCCGCCGCCTCGATCGAAGCCACCACCGCCCTCCCCGCCACCCCGTCTCAAACCGGGAGTCTTGATGCTCTCCGGCACCTTGGCCCACTGCGCCGGGGTGAGAACGGCCTTCGCCTCGTTGATCGCCTGGGTCGCGAGTTTCCGGCCTTCTGCCATAGATGGCTGGAGCTTGGCGAACACGGTCATCGGATCCGGGTTCTTCACGGTGGTGTCGGCAAGCATATTCGCGACCTTGTCGATCAGCGAATCGGCTTTCACCCTGAACGCGTCGCCCGAGGACTGAAGCTTCGCGATCTGGTCGGGCGTGAGCTCGAGCTTGGCCGAATCGTTGACCGCGATGATGTCGAGGAATGCGTTCGGAACGAGCCTGGTCATTCTCGTCTTGAGCGCTTCCTGGTTCATCCGCCCGCCGGGTCCCCGACCCATGACGTTGTTGAATTGCTGGCGTGCGGGATCCGTCCCGAGCGCAAGGCGACCCTGTATTGCGATCTGGAACGGGACACGAAATGCGTTTCGCGTTCCATTGGTGACGCCGAAGTGCTCGTTGACCTGGTACTTGTAAGTATTGGTCGTCGGATCGAATCCACGCACATAAAGAAGAGTGCGGTCGGGAAACGATGGTTGCCCCCAGCCGCGCAGATTGTTGCTCCCGTGAAGCAGTTGATCGAGGCCGGTCAACGTATTCAACGCGATTACTGAGATGGTGAGTCTCCGGTCGAGGCCAAACGACGCGGGCCTTATGTTCGCTTGCAGATCGAGCGACGGCGACCACGGACTCGAGCAAGTGCTCCGTGAAGCGACCTTGCCCATCTGGCTGAGAAGGCAATCGCGTGCGCGCGGCGAAGTGTTTGCGAGCAGACGAGTCATGCCATTTCCGACGGCAGTATCTCCCGCCGCTAAAGAGACCACGGGGTTGAACACGAACGCGCGGTCGTTGTTGCTGCGTCCGTCGCCATTTATGTCTCCGCCGACAAGCGGCGAGTAGTAGCTGCCCGACGTCGCGCGCGCGATCATCGTCAGCTCGATGATCGGCTTGATGGGATAAGTGATTGTGCCGAGGAGGGCGTGACGACGCGCGTTGTCGCTGCGACCCCACTCTGAGACGTTTGGATTGCCGGCGGTGGACCCGGGTGTCCCCCCGAAGCCCTGCACGGTTCCTTGCGAAAATCCTTGCGACTGATCGAATGAGCTCGTCAGCGTGTACGACGCGTTGAGAAGGATTCCGTTTGTCGTTATTCCATTGAGGCCGAGTGTCAGTTGCTTCGTGTCCGATCGAAGGTTGGACTCGATCTGATTGACGACCCCGAACTGGGGATAGAGTCGGGAGCCGAGCGCTGAGACGGCTCCGGTTGTCGGAACGATCGCATTGGCCGGAGCGTAAACAGGCCGGTTGTTTTCGTTTGAGAGCGTGAATTTGGCAGTGGTGTCGAGATTGATATCCGTCTGCCCGGTCTGCGCGACCCCGCGCGCGTATCCCGCGTCGAGAGAGAATGAATACCGATCCCAGAACCGCCGGGTAAGACCGAACGATGCACGCCAGGCGCGGGGCGCCTGAAAGCTTGGATCGAACACGGTGACATTGCGACGCTGGCTCGCGAAGATTGGAGTCCCACCATTACACGAGGCGGGAATCGTCGATGCGTCGGCGAGGTACGCAGCCCAGCCAGGCGCGGGTGCCGCTGTGCCGACGCAGGTGAGCAACGATTGGCCGCTGTTGAGTCCAGTCGCATTGAGTGCAGCTGCGAACAGCTGAGCGGGCGCGGTTCCACGGAATTCGCCGATTCCACCCCGCAGCGTGAGCGGGGGTGGACCGAACTGCGACTCGCCCACGAACACACTGAATCCCGCTCGCGGGCTGACGCTCACTTCGGACGGAAGGTTGTCCGTCCGTCTCCCGAAGGTCGTCTCCACATCGCGATTGTACTCTGGCTTGTCCGGATAACGCGACCCTTCCATGCGAAGTCCATAGGTTACCTGGAATTGCGGCGTCACACGCCAGGAATCGCCGAGATAGGCCGCGACGTTGTTCGTGGCCGACGCCTGATCGCGCGCGAACAGCGTTCGAGTGAACTGCGTCGGCCGCCCCGCCTCGAAATCAGCAAGCGAGTTGAACGTGAACGTGCCGAATCGGTTTGGAATAAATCCGATCGAGCTCCTCTGCTGATTGAGTAGCCCGCCGAGCTTGAACCGGTGTCCGCCCGCGGTAGTGAGACGGGAGATCTCGTCGCTGACCTCGAGCAGACTCGATTTCGTTTCCTGCGGCAGCGAAGGGTTTCCGCCGAATTGAAGCGTCGAGATCGCATTTGTCCCGTCGTCAAGTATCGACGAGACTATGACGCGTCCGTCGGGCACCGACAGGTAACCCTCGGTATTCCGGTTGTCGACTGATTTGTAGCCACGCAGCTCGTTGATGAACATCCCCATGTGAGAGGTAAGCGTCAGCATGCCGCCTCCGCCCGTGCCTTTGAGATTTCCGCCCGAGTGCGGCAGGGCGAGCGCGTTCAGACGGGAGCCAAGCTGCGTGTTGCCGCGCCAGTCGCCGCGGAGCATCAGCGAATGATCTTCGGCGAGGTTGTAATCGACGCGCACCAACGCGGAAGTATTGTTGTTGAGACGCTCGTCTGGCGCGAGCGGAGATGTGAGCGGCAAGCCAAGCGTCTGAACGATGTTCAGAAACCGGCTGACAGAATCGGGGTTGGTCCCGAGTCGTTGCAGCGTGAGCGGGTCGGCCGTTAGCAGAGAGAGCAGCGGATCCGTGCGGTGCGTGAAGGTGATCGCGCCGAAGGTGAAAAGTTTGTCCTTTATGATGGGCCCACCGGCGCCGGCGCTCAGCTGATTCTGTGTGTACTTCTGTCCGAAGGCAGGATTCGTGTCGTCGACGAACTCGAGGCTCGGGTCGCGCAGCGAGTAGCTGAACGCGCCCTGCACGTTGTTCGTGCCGCCTCGGGTAGTTGACGCGACTAGTCCACCAGTGAACTGTCCGCGAGCAACATCGTACGTGCTCGTCACCACGCGAGTGTTGCGCAATGCCTCTTGCGGGACGCTGCCGGCGCCGAAGCTCAGACCGTCGAGCGTGATATTGTTCTGATTAGCTGGCTGCCCCGCAACCGAGAATGATGCCTTCGTCGTGTCCGTCCCCGGCACCGATATGACTCCGGGCGCGAGCGCGGCGAAGGCTGTAAGATCGCCAGCATCGACCGGCAACCGGTTGATGAGATTTGGATTCAGACTTCGCTCGGTGCTGCCGGGCTCCGGGCGCTGCGAAGGGTCTTCGCGTCGTGGTGCCGCCCGCACCTCAACAGTCGCGAGCTGTGTCGCGATGCGACCCATGTCGAAGTCCGTGATGATCCGGTCCTCGTCGCCTTGCCGCGCGATCGTCCGCGTGACGGGCGCCATTCCGACTGCGCGCACGGTGAGCCGATACGTCCCGCCTCCATCCGGAAACACGATCGTGTACCGGCCATCGGCTCCGGTTGTCTTCGCACGAGTGATTCCCGTTTCGACCGATGTTGCTTCGACGCGCGCGCCGGCAACCGCCTGGGAGTCAAGTCCCGCGATCCGCCCCATCAAGATGTCCGTGGTAGATCCAACCTGCGCGGCGGCTGGGCTGGAGAACGCGATCGTCAACGCGAAGACGACAGCCGGAAACGGACCAGATTTCGTTTTCATGCAACTCAATCCCCAGATGATACTGATCAGGCGAGGGTCGCCGTGATTGTTACGCGCGTCGCTCTGGGATTGCTGTGAAACTCTGCTCCACCGTGGGAAAGATCGCAGCTGGCGCTCACACCGTACTTCCCTGTTGGATCTCAGCTGTCCTGTTTGCGCTGGCCG
>CATPBN010000306.1 GCA_955652635.1 uncultured Gemmatimonadaceae bacterium | reverse complement strand
ACTCGGGAGTGATCAGCGTTACCGGCGGAAAACTGACCACGTACAGATCGATGGCAGCGGAGATCGTCGATCTCGTCCAGAGATCGCTGGGTCAGGAGCGTCAACCCGCTCCTACCGACTCGACCGCACTTCCGGGGGCAAATCGCGCGGAAGAAATCGCCCAGCTTCAGCGCGAAGATGAGAGTCTCTCAATCCCGCTGGTGGATGCCCTTCCCTACACAGGCGCCCATCTGGTGTACGGGGTGATGGCTGAGATGGCACAAACGCTGTCCGATCTTCTGATCCGGCGCACCCATCTCGCGTTCGAGACTCGTGATCACGGATCGAGCGTCGCAGAGCGCGCGGCTCAGATTGTCGCGCCGCTGCTTGGCTGGAACGAGGATACGAAAAGCGATCGAGTCCGGGAGTACGAGCGGGACGTCGAGCGCATGTTCGCAATCTCCTAAGACATCTAACCGGAAAGAGTTGCTTCGCCACGCGATCAGCCATTGGCTGCTTGAATTGTCACGGGCGGTGGCGGTTTCAACAGCAACTCGTTCTCCATCGCCACCTCGTTTTCCAGGTTCTGGTGGTCGCGGTTGATTGTAGCCATAGCTCTCCGCTGCCCTCCAACGATGTACGAGACAGCACAATCCATCTTCATCACGTCCCCTTCGATTTTCGTTTCATCCCAGCGTTCAACGTGGCCCGTGTACTGAATGGAGACGTTGTCGTAGTGAGCGCTCCAGAAGAAGGGGATATCATCGAATCGGTCACGATAGCCGAGCATGTTACGAGCGACCACTTGTCCCTGGCGCTCAGCCACGACCCAGTGCTCGACGCGAAGGCGCGCATCGGAGTATGCGTCGGGCCAGCGCGCTACATCGCCGGCGGCGAATATCCCACTTACACTGGTCTCGAGAAACTCATTTACAGCGATGCCGCTATCGAGTGTGACGCCAGCAGATTCTGCTAGCTCCAGATTCGGGCGCACACCGATGCCAGCTACGACCAGATCCGCATCGACGCGGGTTCCATCATCTAGAACGACTGCCTTTGCGTCGACGGCTTTGGCTGTGCGGCCGAGGTGAAATGCCACGCCCTGCCGCTGGTGTACGTCTCGGATCAGGGCGCCAAGCTCTGCGCCGAGTAGTCTCTCGAGTGGAAGTTTTTCTTGCGCAACGACGTGGACCTGTAGGCCGCGTGCTACAAGCGAGGCTGCGACTTCGAGTCCGATGAAACTGCCGCCGATGACTACAGCGCTTTTTGCGTTACGCGCGTTATCGATGATGCGGCGGCAGTCTCCCAGAGTGCGCAGATAGGAAATCCGGTCGCCACCGGGCACGTCGAGACGGATCGGCGTCGCGCCCGTCGCAATCAGAAGCACTTCGTACGAGCGAGTACTTCCATCACTCAGCCGAACAGTCCGCGCTTTGGCATCGACGCTCCGCGCAGTCACTCCCGAAAGGATTTCCAGCCGCTGCGTCTCGAAGAATTCCTTCGGGTGGAGAGGGAGCCAATCCTCTGGAGCGGTGCCAGCAAGGAAGTCCTTGGAGAGGTTGGGCCTGTCATAAGGAGCATCCCGATCGCCATCAACGAGTGTAACGGGCCCCCGGTAGCCTTCGCGACGCAACATTTCGGCGCAGGCATTTCCCGCTGCACCTGCGCCAATGATCAAGACGGAACTCGGTCCGATAATCGGGTTCGGCTCGACGATTACTTTGTCGGGAGCCCTCGACCCGCGAGGCCGGCGACCGCTCCCGTGTAGCTGGCCACCTGTACGTTTGCGTGCAATGCGCACGATGTCGTTCTCGAGCAAGACGTCGTAACAAGGGAGATCGTTCAAGGCCGGCGCGTGGGAAGCTGCCCCGTTCCGCAACTCGAAACAGGCGTGATGCCAAGGGCAGCGGATGGTCTCCCCTACAAGAACACCCTCGGCGAGGGGAGCACCATAGTGCGTGCATTTTGCGCCGATCGCGAACCAGTTCGGCTCGACGTGAGCGAGAAGCACCGTCTCTCCGAACGCGTGACCGGCGATCATCTTACCTCCGCCAACGCTGCTTGCCTCGACCCCTATTTCGAGGTCGGGGCCAGTCAGCTCGTCGGAGTGTCCGCTCACTTCATCCCGTCGAGGAGGCTTTGGGCACGGTCGCGGTGGGCCACGAATGCCGGCGCGACCTTCGTCTCGAGGTCCTTGACCTGGGCATTCTGGGTCGCGGGCAGAAGGGTCTTCGTAATGGCGTCGATGACGGCGTTATGGTAGTCGACCTCGTGCTGGAGGAAGGCGCGATCGAATGCCTTGCGCTTCGCGGCCCGAAGCGATCTCATTGCTGAAACGTGTGCTTTTGCCAACGCGAAATCCTTGGGGGGTGTAGGAATCACATGCAATGAGTTCGCCAGCTTCCGACCCTGCGCTCTCACGTTTCGATGATCGCGCACCAGCATTCCGCCAAAATCGCGGACGGCTCTGGATTGACCCTTGCTGACTGCGAGTGAGCCGGTTTCGATGTCATAGGTGTTGGCAGCATCGAAGATCGCCACGATGGTAGGATCGTCGAGCTTAGACGCGCTTCCCTGGGCGTACGTCGGGGTCAGATGCACAAGTCCGAACCCACTTACCAGTACCACCATGGCTGCAGCGGTGAGAATGCGAGTTTGCAATTGCATTACGAAAACCTCCAGTTAGACACGAGGATGAAGAGCGTTGTGCCAGAGAGATATCCTCGCCCCGATATTAAGTCAATGTTTTCTTTGACTTATTCGGTGGACGGGTCTAGATTGCGGCCAGATGACTGATACCAATCGACGGGTCTCGTCACGCCAGGAAGCAACGCGCGGGCGCTTGTTGGCGCTCTTGCGCGAGGGAAGGTGGACCGTCGACGATCTCGCTGCGCGTCTCAGACTCACTGACAACGCCGTCCGCTTTCACATCTCGAGCCTCGAAGCTTCAGGCAGTGTCAGGAAAGAGGGAGTCCTGAGGAAGCAGGGCGCGGGAAAGCCCGCAGACCTCTATATGCTCACTCCCGACGCGGAGGAGTCATTTTCTCGAGCATATGCGCCGGTGCTCGCCGCCTGTGTAGCCGAGCTTCGCGAGACCATGTCGACGACTCAGCTGGTCGCGTTCCTCAAGCGCGTTGGAAGGCGACTTGCCAAAGGGGTGTCCAGTTCCTCGAGTTCCCTTCCTCATCGAGTCACCGGCGCTGCCGAACTCCTGAACGCGCTGGGCGGCGTAACCACTGTCGAGAAATCAGGAAGCACCTTCCACATCATTGGCCGCGCCTGTCCCCTCTCGCGCGCTGTGGAAGCGGATCACTGCATTTGTGCGGCTGTCACGGCGCTGGTGGCGGAAGTGGTCGACGCGGACGTCGCAGAGCGGTGTGATCGCTCCGGACGCCCATGGTGTCACTTCGAGATATCGAGCCGAAAGAGTCGGTAGCTGAACACCGCGGCAAGATCCGCGTGGGTGACGGCTAGTTGACGGTGATGCTTCCCGACATCGCCGGGCCGTGAACCGAGCAATGATAGGGGTACGTCCCCGCCACTGAGAACGTCCGACTGTAAGAGCCGTGATCCTGAAGACCCGAGGTGGCGCCGTCATCGAAGACGATGTTGTGCGACACGCATGTCTGCCCGGAGTATACATCTCCAGTGCAGCTGTTCCAGGCCCACTGTACTGCCGTCCCGACCGGCACAGTCTTGGAGGCTGGCGTGAACACGTTATTCGTGACTGAAATTCCCCCGGGGGGCGGAGGAGTATTGACGTTCTGCGTCATCGGGCTTGTAGAGCCTCCGCCACATCCAAATAGGCCCGCAATTGCGACCGTTGTGAAAGCCTGCTTCAACATTCTCGTCTCCGTCCAGTGATAGTGCGCATACAATGCTTGCACGTGGACGATATCGAAGCGCTCCGACCGTCTCAAGCGCTCTTCAGGACGCTTGCGGTGGATGACTACCAGGCGTCGGCGAGAGCACCGCCAGACACCGCGAATCGCTAACGAATGACGGGAGACGGCGCTACGCCGCGTCGTGTATGGTCTTGAGCTCGATGATCTTGAGACGACGCGTCATGGCGGGAAGCTTGAGCACGACGGTCTCGCCAACGCTCCTTCCGACGAGCGTTTTGCCGATGGGCGATGACATGCTCACATGCCCCTCCTCGAACTCCACCGAGTCCCCGAAAACCAGACTGAAGCTCTCGCGCTCACCCGTTTTCTCGTCCTGTACGACGACCTGTGACCCAAGACCGACCTTGTCGGAGGGGATCTGCGAGACATCGATCTGCGAGAGCTTGCTCAGTCGCTGACGCAGCTGGCCCAATCTCGCCTGCACAAACTGCTGCCGCTCCAGCGCGGCCTTGTACTCGCTGTTCTCGCGCAGATCGCCCATCTCTACGGCGCGGCGAATCTCCTGCGGCAGCGTGATGCTCAGCTCGTGCTGCAGACGCTCTGCCTCTTCTCCGAGCTTTTTCTTGAGTATTTCGATCATACACGTGAACCTTTACAGAGACGCAATGGCGCGGCAAAAAACCGAACGCCCGACCGAATGACCGGCCGGGCGCCACACCTCCAAGCTAGGCAGTCCTGCCCGGAGAGGCAATCGCTACCGGTGCTGGGGCAGCTTTGAGTCCGTGTGGTCGATCGCCGCCGGCGCTGCAGAGGACTTCTCGTACTCGTCCCGCAACCGTTTCATCATCGCTTCGCGGCGATCGAACAATCTCTTGAGCGGCCGCGCCGCGTGCCGCGCGAATGCAAACGAAGTCAGCAGCGGAAGGGCAACAGTCGAATCGAGATAGCACACCACCGCATCGGGCAGACGATCCGGATCGATCTTGCCCCAGCTTACGGCTTCTGCTGGCGTCGCGCCAGAAAGGCCTCCGGTGTCGGGACGCGCATCGGTGATCTGGAGGAAGTAATCGTGTCCCTTCTCGTCGATCCCGAGGACTTCCTGAATCTGGGGCTCCGTCTGAAGCATGAAATTCTTCGGACTTCCGCCGCCGAGAATCATGACGCCGCTCTTCCCTCCTCCCCGTTTCGCGTCCAGCACGATGGACGCTGTCTCGTTCACATCCTGGTTGGGATCCAGAACCAGCTTGTTCCTGTCGAGTGCGAGCGCGGCGATGTTCATTCCGATCGAGCTGTCGCCCGGTGACGACGTATAGATCGGAACACCGGACGCGTAGGCGGCAGAAAGCAATGATTTCTGGCCTATGCCGAGCGCCTTTTCGCGCTCACGAACGTACTTGCCGCACAAATTGTGGAACTCGGCGCTCGACATCGCCCGCTGGAATTCCTTGCCGGTCATGATCTTTCGGAAAAACGCATCGGTCGAAAGAAGAACGTCGTAGTCGAAGAAGATGTCGTAGATGCGTACGACGCCTTCTTCCCTGAGGATGACATCCGACTCCTGCGGGTTGCCGCGGTGCATCGCGAGTCCGAGACCGAAGTGCACATCGTGGTAAAGGTTCGCGCCCGTAGAGATGATCCAGTCGACGAAACCTCCCTCGATGAGCGGGATGAGCGCCGACATGCCGAGCCCCGCCGGCGTCAGCGCGCCCGTAATGGACAGGCCGACGGTGACGTCGGCCTCGAGCATCTTCCCGGTGAAGAGCTGACACGCCTCGCGTAGTCGTGCGGCGTTATAGGCGAGGTAGGTGCCCTCGATCAATTCGGCGACAGTTTCTTTCCCATTGATTCGGCGTGGGTCGATCTTCTGCCCTTTGAGAAAGCGACTCGCCTCGTGAGCAGTGTGCTGTAGTCCCTGTTTTTCGCGCTCTTCTGCTGCGAGCCTCTGCTGCGCCTTCGGCCCTGCTGCCGACGCCTTGCCGTGCCGCGATGACTTGAAGCCACCGCGGTCGCGTCCCTTACCGTTGCCCTTATTGGCTTTGGCCATGTCGTTGCGCTTCGACGCTCTCTTCGAATTGCTCGCCCGCGGTCTTACCTAACGATTTATATGAGGTGATAATTGCCTGCACCGCTTCGGCGGGGTCGTCCGTAACGAGCATGAGATCGAGGTCGCCCTCAGAGATTTTTCCCTCACTCAGTACTCTCGTCTGGAGCCAGCGCAGCAGACCCGCCCAGTAGTAACGTCCGAACAGAATGACCGGAAACTTGTAGATCTTCCCGGTTTGAATGAGCGTCAGCGCCTCGAACAGCTCGTCCAGCGTGCCGAAGCCGCCGGGGAAGATAACGAACGCCACCGAATACTTGATGAACATCGTCTTCCGAACGAAGAAATACTTGAAATGCACTAGCGTATCGACGTACGGATTTGCGCCCTGCTCGAACGGCAGCTCGATGTTGCACCCAATCGATCGAGCCCCTCCCAGTCTGGCTCCCCTGTTTCCCGCTTCCATGATGCCCGGACCCGCGCCAGTGATGATCTCGAAGCCAGCCTCGGCGAGAAGGCGTCCCGTCTCAACGGCTGCCTGGTAGTGCGGATCGTCTGGCCCGATTCGAGCCGAGCCGAATATCGTTACGGCCTTCTCGATGGTCGCGAAAGTATCGAATCCCTCGATGAACTCTCCCATGATGCGGAGCACACGCCACGGGTCCGTACGCGTGAAATCGATTCGCGGGCCGTGTTGCTGCAGCAGCTTCTCGTCCTCGGTGGCGGGAGCCACATCGCGAATCGCATCGTCGACATATCGAGTCGCTCCGGCAACCTTTGCGGGTCCGCGCTGCGACGGCGGAGTGCGTCCGGCCTTGAGGTGGCCTTCTTCGGTGCGCTGCTTGAGTCCCTCCAGGGCTTGTTGCTCCGCGGACGCCTGCACTTCGGGATTGAGCTTCTTTCCGCCTGCCGTGCGCGCTTTTGTGGATTTGATGCCGCGCTGATTTGTCGGAACTGTGTCGGATTTATCTTTTTTGTTCTTCATCGTTGGCCGCTGTCGCGGGCTTCGGCGATCGGTAATTCGAACGCCGACGGAAAACAATCTTGCCGGCTCTCGTCATAGGGAAACTAAAGTTGCGTGCGTCTGCACAAAGCCCGCCAGGTGGTGGTGCGCAGGTCGTGATGATCATAGCAGATGGAGTGCGATCCGATGTGCTCGCTCGCTCCATCGACAACGGTCAGCTGCCGGCACTCGCGGCCCTCAGAGGCGAAGGGTCGCTCTCCACGATTACCTCGGCATTCCCGTCGGTGACCGGGCCGGCGTATGCACCATTCATAATGGGAAGATATCCGGGTAGCATTGGTTTGCCCGGACTTCGTTGGTACGACCGCTCGCGCCGCGTAGCGCGACTCTCCGGACATTCACGCAGCTACGTCGGCGCGGAAATGCGATTCGTGGACCGGGACATCGACAAGGCGTCTCCAACCATCTTCGAGCTCGCCAAGCCGAGCATGGGTGCACTGAGCGTAATCGCGCGCGGATTGCGGCGCCGCGAGAGAATCGGACGAAGCGCTGCCTTCATCGCTCGGGCGGCGACGACGCACTTTCGTGGCGATGTGCCGGGCTGGCTCGCGATCGATCGCAGTGTTGGAGAGGAAGTTGCCCGGCGCTTGCGCACCCGGCGAATGAAATTCGCGTTTGCAGCGTTCACTGGAATCGACAAGACTTCGCACGCGTTCGGTCAGGATGCGCCAATCGTTGCCGAGGCGATGCGGATCGTCGACGACACGGTCGCGCAAATCCGGTCTGACGCCGAGCGGGACGGCAGATGGAAGAAAATGCAATTGTGGGTGGGGAGCGATCACGGTCATTCGCCCGTCCGCGACCACGAGGATCTCACGGGTCTTCTCGCCAGCTGGGGATACACGACGCTGGCGCATCCGTGGGCTTTCAACGCCTCCGCCGACGTCGCGGTAATGGTCAGCGGGAACGCGATGGCGCATTTGTATCTGAATCTGGATCAGAAAACACGACCGTGGTGGCCGGCTCTCGGAGAGAAGTGGCGGGAAGTGGCGGTCGGTGTGCTCTCGCGCGACTCGGTGGACCTGATGATCCTCCCGACGAGCCCGTCATCGTGCGAAGTCCACTCGCGGAGCCGCGGCATGGCACGTCTTGCTTGGCAGGAATGGGTCTACTCCTACACCCCCGAGAGTGGAGATCCGCTCGACATCGGGAAGCAGGAATCTCTGGACGATCGCGGCGCATACGACGCGACAATCCGTAGCGACTATCCCGATGCGCTGGTGCAGATCGCGCATCTCGCAGCTTCTCCTCGCAGCGGAGACATCATTCTTTCAGCCGCGAGAGACTGGGACTATCGCGCGAAGTATGAGCCGATTCGCCATGTGTCGTCGCACGGCGCGCTGCACCGCGAGCACATGCTGGTGCCGCTGCTCCTCAATCGCCCGCCGTCACTCACGCCGCGGCGCACCGTGGATGTGATGCCGAGCGCCTTGGCTGCACTCGGCATCGCGGCGCCGAAAACCCTGGACGGGGTTTCTTTCTTCTAGGCGCTTACCCGCCTACTGGACGTTGACGACTCCACTCATGCCCGGGTGGATCGTGCAGTGAAAAGCATGGCTGGTTCCGCTAACCGCGAATTTGCGATCGTTCATACTACCAGCAGGAGCAGCGAAGGTACCCCCAGACCCGGTTCCAACCGCCAGCGCTGTCGTGGGGTCGTCAAACGTGACGTTGTGGTCGACAGCGGAATTGTTGTTCCATGTCACCGTCGCGTTGGCCGCAACAGACAGCGCGACTGGTTGCGCTGTCGCGGCAGCGGTCACGAAGGACGAGGAGCCCATGCAAAACGTATTGGCGGGGCAATTTCCACCGCCACCGCCACCGCCACCACCGCCACCTCCTCCTCCAGTACCAGTGGTGTCACCACCGCCACCGCAGGACGCGAGGCCGGTTGCCAGAATCAGAGCTCCAAACAAACCAGGAATCTTACGCATTCTTCCTCCTCCCTCTCAAACTGGAACAGCTGACGCTCAGCGGCAGCAGGTACAGCAGACGCGGCACTAATCATAAATAAGGGGCCCGTACACGGCTAACGCAAAGCTACACGCGGCAAAGGCATGGCCGATGTCGGTAGGGGTAACCGGGCTCAGGGTGAATGTCCGGAGCCGTTCGCCTAATGCTTCACCGCGCAAGTGTACAGTCTCCAATCCGAGTCGGACGCAGCGACAGCGGCGATGTAGCCAGGACGCGGCGAAAACAGCTTGTGTGTGAGGTTGCCTGGGCTGCCCGCGGTTTCCTGTCCCGACCAGACGCTCCTTCCTTCGGCCTTCAGACGAGCTTCTCTCACCACCCAGGATCTGAGGAAAGTCGCGTCCCGTTGGTCGGGATCAGTAGCCGCCAGCGTCCGGACCTCGTCCTCCGACATGAACCGCTGAGCGACGTCGAGTAATCGGCGGACCGGCCGCTCGTTCTCGACATCGACACCGACCGCTCTGTCCGGCGCGAACGCAAACAGCCCCAGCTCCGCGGAATGCGAGATGTTGAAGTTGATGTCGTGATCCACCAGCGAGGGCTTTCCCGCGCTGCCGTACGCGAACTTGAGCTTTTGCGCGGGCGTACCCGTGAACCCCGACAAAAGATCGCGAAGAATTCCACGCGCTACGACGAAGCGCCGGGCAAGAACCGGCGGAAGATCCTCGGCGCGCCGGCGCTCTTCGACCGCGAGAGTGCCCGCGAGATCCGCGTAGCGCGCTTCCGTCACCTCGAGCGGCGCTACCCACACCTGCACTTCTTCCGTCATCAGCTCAAGAGATCTCAACGATCTCTACCTCCGCATTCCCGCCCGAAATCGTCAACCGCGCCACGCTCGGCACGAGATTGAAGCGCTTGGGACCCGCAGCTCCGGGGTTAACGAACAGTCTTCCACCGAGTTTAGTCACCAGCGGCCGGTGCGTGTGACCGTAAACCACCACGTCGGCATCGTAGCGATCTGCCAGTCGCTGCGGTGTTGGACTCCCGACCTCGTGCCCGTGACTCACGTGGACGCTCATGCCCTCGAAATTCATCAGGATCTGCTCGGCGAGCTCCGGGTCACCGGCCGGGTCGGTGTTGCCGAACACGGCCCGCACCGGCGCGATCCGGCGAAGCTCATTGAGAATGCCTGATCCACCCACGTCCCCCGCATGTAGAATCAACGCCACTCCACCAAGGGCATCGTGCACCCCAGGTCTCAAGAGTCCGTGAGTATCGGAGATAAGCCCGAGCAGGCGTGGAGCGAGGTGTACCATAGCGTTTTCTATATATTACGAGCGTAATGCCGTGGCTACGACTTGCATTGAGACTCAGCGTTCGGGCAATACGCCGCCCCCGATTGGCGGTCAATCTGGTAAGGACTGTCTGGCGTTTCAGGGCCACCAATTGGTACCGGCAGTTCCCCTTCCTTCCGTTGCCCGATCCCACCTATCTCCGCTGGCGCATGTATACCGCGTATGGCGACTACGGCGCAGTACCTTCGGCTGCTGATGTAGAGCGTTACGCCCGGTGGGTCAGCGCAAGCGAATGACTCACTCAATCGCTGAATCAATGGCGCTCAAGGATATGGTCAAGGCGCAAGCCTATGGCCTCGGCTTCGATCTCGTGGGGATCGCCACGCTCGGGCCTGTGGAGAGTGCTGGAACATTTGACGCATGGATCGAGAATGGCTACGCGGGTGAAATGGACTATCTCCCGCGTGGTGCGGCTAAGCGCCACGACTCACGTCTGGCCTTTGCCGGCGCCAGCACCGCGATAGTCGTCGGACTTGATTACGGCGGTCGTGAGCCGAGCGGTCCGGTCGCGCGCTACGCGCGCGGTGACGATTACCACGATATCATGGCTGAAAGGTTGAACGACCTCCATCGGTGGTTACAGCTCGAGGTCGGCCGCGCCGTTGCCGGAAAGGCCTACGTCGATACCGGCCCCATCCTCGAGCGCGATCTCGCGCGACGTGCGGGATTGGGCTGGTTTGGAAAAAACACGAATTTGGTGAACCCCCGACTAGGGTCGTTCTTCTTCATCGGTTCGCTACTGGTTGACCTGGATCTCGCTCCCGATTCACCGTTCGAGGCCGATCGCTGCGGAAGCTGCACGCGCTGCCTGGACGCGTGTCCAACGAACGCTTTCGTCGAGCCGCGCGTATTGGACGCCACACGCTGCATTTCGTATCTCACGATCGAATCGAAGGGAGAGATCCCTGACGCGTTTCAAGAGGCAGTCGGGTCGAACATTTACGGCTGCGACATCTGCCAGGACGTTTGCCCTTACAACGTCAAGTTCGCGCGCGAGCTGCGGGAACCGGCGTTCGCTGCACGAGATGCGATCCGCGACAAGAATCCGGAGACGCTCGCCCGCGATCTACTCGCCATGGACGACGATGAGTTCCGCTCCGCCTTCAAACAGTCACCGATGAAGCGCGCCAAGCGACGCGGGCTCGCGCGAAATGCGGCCGTCGTACTTAAGAACAGCGTCAGTCGGGAGTGTTGCAGCCGAGGATCTTGAGCGCGAGACACGCAGCACCAAATCCATTGTCAATGTTAACGACGGCAACCCCGGGGCTGCAGCTGGCAAGCATTGTGTTCAACGCGACCATTCCACCTTGAGCGACACCTGTTCCTACCGATGTGGGAACACCAATCACTGGCGCGCTCACCAGACCTGCAACCACCGCTGGCAGCGCGCCATCCATGCCCGCCGCAACAATGCATACGCGAGCCGCAGCAAGCTCCGGCAGCACTGATTGAAGTCGATGGATTCCCGCTACTCCCACGTCGAAATGAGTGGCAGTGGGAACACCCATCGCTTCGAGCGTGGCAGCAGCTTCGAGCGCTACCGGAATGTCCGCTGTCCCGGCGGTGATCACCGGAACGACAGGCATCTCCCTCTTCTGGCGCGCGTTGCGAACCGCCATCCGCGCCTCCGGGTAAATCGTCGCTAAGCTGCTCAGCACCTGCATCTGCTCGTCACTCAGACGGGACGCGATTCGCAGTTCGGTGGTGCCTTCGAAGATCTGTCGCAGGTGTGCGCTCGTTTTTCCTGGACCGTATACCACTTCCGGAATTCCGGTGCGCGCCTCGCGGTCGCGATCCCAGCGGATCTGGTTCACAACCCCACCAGCGGGAGCGATAGGCTTCCGCTCTGCAATCCGCCCAGATCGAGCGTGACGAACTTGAACCCAGCCTTCTGGCACGCGCGACGCAGTTCACCTCTCAGTGGGTCCGTCACGACCCGCTCGAACATTTCGGTGGGAATTTCCAGGCGAACTACGGCTCCGTGCCAACGTGCGCGCGCGGGCCAGATGTCGTGCAGCCGCAGAAATCCCTCGACAGCCTCGATCTGTGCGAGGCGCTCCGGCGTCACCTCCGTACCGACCGGCACTCTGCTGGCCAGACACGGCGCTGCCGGCTTCTCTGCGTTGGAGAGATTCCATTCCCGCGCGAGTGCGCGCACGTCGGCTTTGGAGAATCCCGCATCGACCAGCGGTGCGACTACGCCCCGCTCCATTGCCGCCTGCAAGCCTGGCCGGTGTTCGCCGAGGTCGTCAACGTGTGTTCCGACGAAGATCACCTCGTCCGCATTCCTGCTCGCGGCCAGCGCTTGCACCGTGTCGTAAAGAGCGCTCTTGCAGTGATAACAACGGTCACCGGCGTTTTCTCGATATCCGGCGAGATCCATTTCGTGTGTCTCCACTTCCTCGACCCGCGCGCCGATTTCATTCGCGATTCGGTGAGCATCGGCGCGCTCCGATGCGGCGAGCGACGGGCTCACGCCGAGCAGCGCGACGGTGTCTACTCCAGCGCGCACCGAAGCGGCGAGGACAACGGTAGAATCAATTCCACCGGAGAAGCAGACATAGGCCACGCGATCCCGCGCGGCGGAGTCAACCGCATCGAGAAGCTTCTGCTCGAGCTCCAATTCACTTACCTCGGGGTGTGGCGTGCTTGCCCTTCGAATCGTCGAGCGCGCTCAATACCTCTGAGCGGATCTCCGACATCGGACGCGACGTCTCTTCAGCGATTCGCCTCAAATCATCGAATTCGGGCTTGGCACGCTTCGACCCGTCGGGCAGCGTCGCCACCTTCACCCGAATGTCTCGGCCGTCGAAACGAACCATCCTCGATTCACGGGCGAGCGCGCTTCGCACGACGTCGAATGTCTTCACGCCGAGGGTGGTGAAGTGCTGGAAAATCTTCTCCTCGATCCGCGAGAGATCCGAGCCGCGGACGAGAGCCTCGACACGGGTGCCAAGGCGCCCTTTCTTCATTGTGGTGTGGATCAGCACGACGTCGAGTGCGGCGTCGGCCCTCAGAACATCCGCCGCAGCGGCAACCTCTTCCGGCGACATGTCGTCGATGTCGGCGCTCAGCACGTGCAGATGTTCGGTGTGGACGTGTTCGCGATGATGGTGGTGATCGTGGCTATCCGCCGCCGCCGTCGCCTCACCAAGAATTATTCGCAGCGCGTTCAGCTGTCCGTGGATGTCACGCGTGCCGGCGCCGTATCCGCTCCTCGACGGACTGTACTCGCGAGGGGGCTCACCCTTCGATAGAACCTTGAGCAGCGCTGCGCCCGTCGGGGTAGTGAGCTCACCCGATCCAGGTGGACCGTGCCGGACGTTGAAACCTTCGAGCAGGCGTATGGTCGCGGGAGCTGGCACGGGCAGAGAGCCGTGGGCGGTCTTCACCGTGCCCTCACCAAGTGAGACTTTCGTGTTGTAAATGCGCTCTATGCCCAACAGCTCGACCCCCCAAATGGAGCCGACGATATCCAGAATCGCGTCGACCGCGCCGACTTCGTGCAAATGCAGCTCGTCGGGCGCGACACCGTGCAGCGCGCTCTCTATCGTCGCGATCGCGTCGAACGCGGAGTGAGCCGAGCGCACGACTTTTTCCGGAATCTTCACCGCGTCGATCATCCGATGGATCTCCGAGACAGCCCTTCCATGCGGCTGCGGAGGAATGTCGAAGTCGACCTTTACGCAGCGAACGTGGGAGCGCTCCACATCCTTGATACGAACCTCGACTCCCGACAGGCCCAGTGTCGACGGCAATCGCTCGAGCCACGCCTTATCGAGTCCGACATCGATGAGTGCGGCGAGGAACATGTCGCCGGCAATGCCGCTGGCCGGGTCGAGGATTGCGACTTTCATCTAACGGAGGGGAGATACGTAATGAGGATCAGGATTTCGAAGGTAGGCGAAGGGTAATACCCGCTCAAGCGGAGCGAATCGGTCGGGCCAAGGTGAACGACTGAAAAGTAATCCCGAGTGGACTTGTCTGGATTGAGAATCGTCGCTAGGTTCCGCGCGTCACGATCCCAACGGAATGCAATCCAGGACGATGCTAAGAACCGCCACCACGATTTCCGCCATCATTCTCTTCGCGACTTACGCTCAGGCGCAGCAGGGTTATGAGTTCGAGGTCTATGGTGCCGAGGTGCCTCGCCGCGGAGTGGGAGAGCTCGAGTTCAACATGAATTTCGTCTCGTCGGGCGCGCAGCTCGTAGACGATGCGGACGGGAGAGCGACTCATCGCGCGCTTCGCTCGAGTATCGAGCTGAGTACCGGGCTCTCCAACTGGCTCGAAGTGAGCCTCTACACTGTTACTTATGCGCGCAACAAAGCCGGCGTCGCGTACGTCGGGAATCGCGCTCGGCTTATGGCGATCGCTCCCGCCGCATGGGGAATCCCATTCGAGTTGGGGATTTCGCAAGAGCTCGGATACGCGCGTCCCGGATTCGCCGAAAGCCCATGGGCATACGAGATCGT
>CATPBN010000305.1 GCA_955652635.1 uncultured Gemmatimonadaceae bacterium | reverse complement strand
GGCTGGCTCCTCCCGCTGCTTCTTTGACCGGCTTGTCGCCATCCTTGGAGTCGTTTCCTGTGCTCTGCGTATGTGCGTTGAAATCAATGCCATCGAAGCGCACTACACGGTTGCGCCCGGTCTCCTTCGCCACATAAAGAGCGTCGTCCGCCGCTCTAACGAGTGCTTCCTGGTCCTTTACCTTCGGGTGGGGCGCGGCTGCCACACCGCAGCTCATCGTTCTCTGGAGCGTACCGCCCTCATATGAGAATGTATGATTCTCCACCTTCTCCCGCAGCCGCTCGGCGAAGGTTACCGCAGCGTCCAGAACGGTGCCCGGCAAAACCAGCAGGAACTCTTCTCCGCCGTATCGCCCCACGCGGTCTATCTCCCGCGCCTCGTCCTTCAGCAGACGCGCGATCGCCTTGAGAACGGCATCGCCGGCCTGGTGGCCGTATTCGTCGTTAACAGCCTTGAACTTATCAATGTCGCACATCACAACGGCCATCGGCTCGTGGAGGCGAGTCGAATGGTTCCATTGCTCCTTCAAGTGTTCCTCGAGCGATCGTCTATTCTCGATGCCCGTCAGGCCGTCGGTGAGGGAGATCTCGCGCAGCCTGTCGTTCAACTGGGAGAGTTCCTCTTTGCTGGCCGTCAGGTCAGTCTGCAGCTGTTTGATGCGCAGCTGCGCTTTGACCCTCGCCTCGAGCTCGGCGAAATTGATCGGCTTCGTGATATAGTCGTCAGCGCCAGCGTCGAGCCCCTCTACCTTGTTCTCGGTGGAGTCGAGCGCGGTCTGCATGATGACCGGGATGAAGGGAAGCTCTTTCTGCGCGGTTTTCGCTTTCAGCCGCCGCACGACTTCCATGCCGTCCATCTTCGGCATCATGACGTCGAGGAGAATCAGATCCGGACACCATCGCTCGACTAGATCGAGCGCCGCCTGGCCATCGTTGGCGCCCTCTACCTCGTAGCCGCGCGCCTCAAGGCGCGCGCGGAGGAGCTCGATGTTGTCCTCGTGGTCGTCGACGATGAGAATCTTGTAGTGCGGACTACGCTCCATTGTTCTTGCCGAGGAACCTCTGCACCTCCGCGACCACTGCCCTCGGCTCGCACGGCTTGGCGAGGTAGCCGTCGCAACCGACCTCCATCGCCTTCTCGCGATCGGATGCGAGAGCGTGCGCGGTCAGCGCGATGATGGGAATCCCCTTCGTCGACGGATCGTGTTTCAGCACTTGCGTCGCCTCCCAGCCATCAATGATCGGGATGGATATGTCCATCAGAATCAAATCTGGCTTTTCAGAGCGGGCTTTGGCTATGCCTTCCTCGCCATTCAACGCTTCGGTTACCTCGTAACCGAAGTGCTTCAGGATGGTGGAGTAGACTATCCGATTATCCTCGTTGTCCTCCACCAACAATACCATTTTACCCGAACTACTCATTCAGTATCCTCGCACGGCTATTGCTGGGTAAGCATTTAGGGCAAATTTCTTACCATCCCCTGAGCTGCGCCTCTCATGTTCAATTCTCCCGGCCCGTCCAGGACGGCGTCTTCAATCCCAAAGGCCCCACCGCCTGGTTCGATTCCCCAGCCCAAACCGGACGGATTACCGCACGAAACGGTACCTGATTGGAACAATATCGGTCTGTTTACGGCGGGCATCGCGGTGGGCGCCATACTGGGGGCAACCGTCGCTCTTCTAATTGCGCCCGCGAGTGGAAACGAGACTCGCCACAGCATCGCGCGCCGGTTCCGCGGCGAGGACGATGACGTCTGGGAAGAGCTCGCGGAGGAGCTCGAGCTCGCAGCCGCGGAGCGAGAGGAAGAAGACGCCAGCCTTTCGGCCGAAAGCTAGTTCGAGATCGTTGCGCCGCCCTCCCACCGAATTACACTCGAAGCGGCGTCGCGCGGCCCGTTTGTCCCGAGCTAGCCCTCGCCCCGAGGCGGCGTCGAGACGAGCGCGCGCGGGGATGGCGGCCTGCGGCGGCCCAGCATTGTGATACCAGACGGGTAGTCGGATCCCCTCCGACGAACCGGCGCGAATATCTCCAACAATCAGCGCCGCGAAGCAGGTCTATCTTGAGGGGCTAATTCGCTCGTAGCGCCGCGTCGGCTTCGGCTTTGAAGTATCGGTCGTTGTAATCTCGATTCGGTAGCTTCATCGCGGCCTGGTACTCGGCGCGGGCCTTGTCCTTCTCGCCCATGTCCCGGTACACGCCGGCGAGATCGACGTGGTGCACAATCCGGTCGGGCTCATTCGCGACCGACTCTTCCATGTACTTCTTCGCGTCGGCCCAGTTCGCCGAGGAAAAAACCTTCCCTCCGAGCAGATTCTTCGCCAGCAAGCGCGTGAAGCCGTTGAGGCGCATGACTTCGGCGTTCCACATCCCCATCACGTGCAGACACCCGGGGTGCTTGGGATTGATCTTCAGGCACTCAAGAGCGTGGGTGCGGACGTCGGTCGCGTACTTGATTCGCGCGCGCGGTCCCTGGGTGAGAGCGTTCTTGCCGAGCGAGCGGGCGAGATGAAAATGGCCTTCGGCGTCGCCGGGATTCACTTCGACAGCGCTTCGCGCGTAAGACTCCGCGTTCTTGAAGTCATCCTCCCGGGTCTTGTCATTGCGCTCGTATGACCCAAGATCGACCGCGGATCTCGACGCCTTCCAGAGCGCTTCGTAGCTCTTCGGATCCAGCTTGATCGCTTCCTGATAGTGGGCGAGGGCGGCGGGAGCGTTCATTGCGACGTATTCTTTGTCGCCGAGCGCGATGTGATCTGCTGCAGTCTGGGCGCCGGCCAGGGAAGCGACGAGCACCATTCCGACTGAGAGGTAATGAAAAGCGCGCATGCTGACTCCGATTGCAATTGTAAGTGTGCCATCGACAACTACACCGGCTGGCCCTAAATGATCGTACCGCGTCTGATCGAGCGCAAACGCAACGGCGAGAAGCTGGAGCCGCAGGAATTGCGTGAGCTCGTACTCGCGTACGCAGGCGGGCAGGTGCCCGATTATCAGATGGCCGCGCTCCTCATGGCGGTGTATTTCCGTGGCCTCGACCGCGTCGAGATGAATGCGCTGATGGACGCGATGCTCGAGAGCGGAAAGCGATTCGATCTATCGCGCCTGCCTATGCCTCGGATCGACAAGCATTCGACGGGCGGCGTGGGCGATAAAGTCTCCCTGATTCTGGCCCCGCTCATCGCGTCACTCGGAGTCGCAGTGCCAATGATGTCCGGCCGCGGCCTCGGACACACCGGCGGGACGCTGGACAAGCTGGAGTCGATACCTGGTTTCAGGACCGCG
>CATPBN010000304.1 GCA_955652635.1 uncultured Gemmatimonadaceae bacterium | reverse complement strand
GGGCAGGACGACCTTCTCCTGCACCGTGTTTCTTCCGGCCATCCCGACCTTGGCCGTTATCTGCGCGCCGCGGGTGAAGCCACACATTAAATAGGATCCGTCGCTGCCGGTGTCCGTTTCGACCGTGCGCTGCTGATTCGTGGATACCAGCCGTCCGTTCTGTTCGACCCACAGGATTTGCCACGTCGCCCACACGTGCGCATTGGGAACGGGATTGCCCGCGGCGTCTCTCACGTAACCGGCTGCGATACCCTGTGATTCCGTCGCGGTCTCGTTCTGACCGCAGAGTCTCTTTCGCAGCGTTCCGAACGAAGGAACCAGCACGTTCGCCTCTCCGCGCGATCCGCTGGGCAGCGAGATCGACTGGACCCTGGTTGCTACGCGATAGAGGCGGAGTCGCGGGTGCTCGAAGACGATCGTGTCGGACAACGGCGCGTCGATCGCGAGCTCATAATGTCCTCCGGCACTGGTGGTCGCCTTGAAGCGACCGCCGCCGGTCGAGACCTGCACGCCCTGCAGCGGCGTTCCCGTGGTACTGTCGTATACGATGCCGCTGATGAATGATTGCGGGCCCGCCACCGTGTCGTCCAGCGCGGGGATGACAGCATTTGTAGCTGACGCTGGGGCCGCCGTTCCCGCTGGCCTCGACGTGCCGCCGACCTCCTGATATCCCAGCAGACTGTCCGTCGACGTCATCTGCGCGACGCGCGGCATCCTGATGTACCAACGCGGGACGATCCATTGCCCGCCGGGAAGCTGCTGGAACTCCACCCGCCCGGTCGTTCTAGCTATCCGCAATGGAATGGGAAGATTGACGTAATCAAAATTGAGGGAGCGGAGCGCGTTCGCTTTCGGATCCAGCCAGAGAATTCCGGTTAACTCGGGCTGCGAGCCGATCTTGGCGGGTCTGAACTCGAGTCCGGTCAGTCCCGTCTCGGGGCCGTATCCGCGGATCGCGGCATAGCAGTGAGAGTTGACGAACTGATCCGACACCAGCGTCGCCGCCTCCGGAGCACGATAGACCTCTCCACCTGAAACTGCACCACGACGAGCCGAATCGATCTGATCCCAGGAGATCCCGGTCGCCGGCCTTCTTGCAATGCGCGAGCGTTGCTCCTTTCGCTCGGAGACTACGCCGAGGTTGCGATCGAGCGCTCGCTCGTACAGGTCCACGTCGAGCGGCACCAATCCCTGGGCATCCGTCAGCGCGCTCGCTGTGAGCGCCTTTCGGATTTCAACCCACAGATCGCCCGCCGGGGTTCCTGGAGGAGTTAGGACCTGACACGCGGTTTCGCTCCGGGCGATCACAGTCGACGGATTGCGCAGCGGCGACATCGCGACCCGCACGTGAATCGGCGCACCTGTCACATACAGCAAGACGGAAGACCACGAGTCATAACCGACTTTGTCGGCGCGCACCACGTAGCGACCTGCGCCTGGAGCGCGCAACACGGAATGTCCACCCTGGTCGCTGAAATTTCCGAAGAGGCTCATACCGTGGTCATCGACGAGGGAGACATTCGCGCCGACGATGGGTTTGCCGTTGGAGAGCTCGACGACTTCGATCAGAACTTCCTGGGCGGCGAGCCGGGTTCCGACAAGGAAGAATGCCGCAGCTACGAGGAATGGCCGCAGGTGCATGAGTTCAGCGATTAAGTAGGCGTTGACGCGATGGCCCGAACGGCCCGCGCGGTCTACCTAAATGACGCTCCATCGCGCCGGGCGTTTTGCCGAGGGCCTGCTTCCCCCCATAAGATGGCTGTAAGCGATCGCCGGATGCCTATCGCGTTGTCGCCCGCGACTTTACCACCAGGTTGTACTTGCTCATCATCGGGCAACCCTGCGCCTGGGCAGGCACGAATTGGCTTTCGGCGGCGAATGCTACGGCACTGCGCAGGAATTCTGGATCGTTGGCACCGGTAACGAGCACGGTGCTGGTGTCGGCCACGCCATCGGGACGGACAAGGAACTCCACATAAGCGCTGTCGCCCGGGCCGAGCATCGCGGGAGTACGCGGAAGACGCGGGTTTCCGACGATGTGCGCCAAAGGAAGGGCGTCCACGGAAACGTACTTCGACACACTGTCGGCCAGGGCCGCGCAAGGCTCCGTTATCAGGGAGGGCCCTCTGGTTCTGGCGGCGCACGCTGCGACCGCCAGCATCGAGACTGCGAGAAAGAATTGTTTGTTCATTGTGGCAAGACTCCCAATGTCCCCCGTATTGGCAGTTATAGGGGCAGATTGGGTGCCATTCGGCGTGACCGCCCGAGCTTTGGCCTCGTCCTTCGATTGACACGAAGTCCCCGAATCGGGGGAAGGGGGAGTTGTTGTCCAAAGCCGTTTCGTCGCTCGCACTGCTGGCGCTCGCCGCCTGCGGGGGACTCAAAGAACCATACGTCGTCGGTGCAGCCGGACCCTGGAAACAGGGTTATGGACTGCAGAACCTCCAAGGCGTGCAACTGGCGGCCGAAGAGATCAATAAGGCCGGTGGCATAAACGGCCACCCGTTCCAGGTGATCACGCGGGACGACGAGGGCGACGGAACCGTCGCCGCGAAAGTAGCTCAAGAATTCGTGAGAAATCGCAAGATCTCAGCGGTGATCGGCCACGTTAACTCCTCCGGCATGCTCTCGGCGGCGCGAGTCTACGACGGAGACCTTCCCGCGGTTGCCACGAGCGCGACGTCGCCCGATCTCACCGGCATATCGAGCTGGGTCTTCCGCATCATATCGAGCGATTCCCTCAACGGAATCGCGCTCGCGACGTTCGCGAACAAGTTCGCTACACGCAACACAGCGGCTACCGCCGCGGTTCTCTACGAGAACAACACTTACGGTCGTGGGCTCGCTGACTCGTTTCGACGCTCCTTTCACGGAGAGCTCGTGAGTCTCGACCCGATCAACGCCGATCTTCCCTCGGCGGAGCCGTACATAGCCTACCTCAAAACGAAGAAGCCCAAGGTCGTGTTTATAGCGGGGCGCGTCGCATCTGGACTGAAGCTTCTCCAGGAAGCGAAGCGCCAGGGCTTCAACCCGGTATTCGTTGGAGGCGACGGCTGGCAAGGCATCGTTTCCGACACGGTCGCTTCCGAGGGCACTTACATTGGAATGTCGTTTACGCCCGAGGATCCCTCTCAGGCAGCCCGCGCTTTCGTCGCGGCTTTCGAGAAGAAATTCGGCACGCCGCCCGACGCACACGCCGCGCTCGCTTACGATGCAACCAAGCTGGTTGCGCAGGCGCTCGGGGAAAAGGGCGCAAATCGCAAAGCGATCCGCAACTATCTGCACTCGCTCACACGCGAATCCGCCTATGCCGGCCTGACCGGTCCGGCGTTCTTCGAGGACACTGGCGATCCGGTGGGAATGCGATTCCGCGTGCTGCGCGTTCAGAAAGGGCTGCTGACGGTGGCGGAGGCCAAATGAGAACCTTTTACCGCTTCCAGACGATTCGCCAGGTGCTGACGGTTGGGTTCTCATTCCTGATTTTTCTCCTCATCAGCGCCGGCGCGGTGGGTTGGTTCTCGATGAGAAGCATGGCGGACGAGGTGACAAAGACGCTCGCCGGGGCACAGCAGGACGCGCGACAGGCTTCCGACTTCTCCAATGTCGTGACTCAGGAGATCCAGGCCGCAAATACCTATCTGAGCGATCAGGACGCCAAATCGGATGCCGACTTCCGTCGACTTGGCTGGGAAGCTCACAGGCTGCATCGGAGCTTCGCCTCCAGCCCCGACGCTCTCGCAGAGCAGATCGTCAGAACCGTGGCGATCGACACGACTCTGGCGAGAGTGGAGTCCGCTTTCGCCCTCTCGCATCGGCTGACCGACCTCGGGCGTCTCGACGACGCGCACGTAGAGGCGCAGCGGGCGCGAAAACTGGTCCCCTCGCTTCTCCAACAGCTGACCGGACTCGAGCACGCGCGCGCTCAGCAGCTTGCGGGAATGTCAGACAGCCTTCGGGCCCAGTCGGTCGCCAGGTCGCGGCTATTGGTCTCGGTAATAATAGTTGCGACGCTGATCGCAATCATGATCGTGCTCCGTACTGGGCGCGCAGTTGGTAGGCCGCTCCGCCTTCTTGTCAGGCACGCAGTTCAATTGAGTCACGGCGATCTGCAGCAGCGCACCGAAGGCGATATGCCTGGCGAGTTCAGGACCCTCGCGGACGCGATGAATCACGCGACGATCGCGCTGTCACGGATCGCCTCCGGCGCGGCCAAGACGGCGGAAGAGGTCGCGCAATCGGCCGGCGATCTCCTCTCGGCGTCGAAGCAGATTTCCGCTTCAGCCGGCGAAGTAGCAGACGCGGTAGAAGAAGTCTCACACGGCGCCGAATCGCAGGTGGCGCAGCTACGCCAGGTGAATGAAGCACTCGACGGAATTCGCACCCGCGGGGATAATCTCGTGGGCGGAGCGCAGGAAGTTCACAGCCTTGCCAGCGCGATCGAAGCCGAGGCGCAGGACAAGCGCGTTGAGATCGACCGTGCTCTCAAGATCCTTTTCGACGTACGCACGATCGTGGAGCAGGCAGCCGGCCAGGTACGCGAGCTGAATACGACGGCGACGGACATCAACAAGTTCGTGGTCTCGGTGAGCCGCATCGCAGAGCAGACCAACCTGTTGTCGCTCAACGCGGCGATCGAGGCTGCGCGCGCGGGCGAGGCCGGTCGCGGCTTCGGAGTTGTTGCAAGCGAAGTCAGGAAGCTCGCCGACCAGACCCAGGCAGCGGCGGACGATGTTGTGAAGATGACCGAGACCGTGACCACGCGGGTGGCGGCGACATCGAAGGCGATGGAGCAGGGTGTTGTTCAAGTTGGCGAGATCGAGCGCGTGAGCCGGGAATTGGACGCAGCACTATCCACAATTCTCTCCGCCGCCGAGAAAACGCGTACCGCCGCAGCCGGTGTGACGACGGCGGCGACTGAAAATGCGCGCGCGGTTGATTCTGCCGCCGCGAACCTCGGACTCGTGGCGCGGACGGCTGAGAGTCACGCCACCGCGGCGATGGAGGTCAGCGCGTCAACAGAAGAGCAGAGTGCCGCGTGCGAGCAGATGAGCATGGCCTCGACGCAGCTGTTTCATGGCAGTCACGCGTTGAGAGACCTCGTTGGCGAGCTCAAGACCACGGCACCCGTCACGCCGGTCGAGTCCAGACCGGTGAATTCCAGTGGGCCGAGGCCCATTCCGACTCCTCCACACCCGTCGCCACAGATCAAACGGGTCGCGTAGAGCGACACGTTTTTTTGTCGCCGCTTTCTACTTCGTGATCTCTTAGCTCGTCGCGCGGTAGGCGAGGACGAGCGGCCGAAGTAGGATC
>CATPBN010000303.1 GCA_955652635.1 uncultured Gemmatimonadaceae bacterium | reverse complement strand
TTCCACGTCTGTCCCGTCACACACTTCGCCCACTCGACGAGACTCGACTCATCGTAGTTGAGCCGATGCAACCGCACATATCCCCAGGATGCCGTGGACACGACGGGACACTTGAACTCATCCTGCTCGATGATGCACATCGCGATGTCCCGCTCGCGCATCGCGTCGTAGATCTCCTCGTCGAACCAGCTCTCGTGCCGGAATTCGAAAACGTAGCGGCGATCGGAAGGCAGCAGACCCAGGAATCCGCGAAACCGATTTGCATCCTTCTTTAGATTGGGCGGGAGCTGAAAGAGGATCGGGCCCAGTCGTTCACCGAGGACCGCGGTGTTTTTTAAGAGGAAATCGACGGTGTCCGCCGCATCCTCCTTCAAGCGCGCGTGGTGCGTGATGCGCTGGCTCGCCTTCAACGCAAACGTGAAATTGTCTGGCACCTGCGCTGCCCAATCGAGCAGCACGTTCTGCTTCGGCAGTCTATAGAAGGTGTTGTTGATCTCGACCGCCGGGAATTTGCTGGCGTAATAGCCCAGCATCCCGTCGTCTTTCAGCTCCTTCGGATAGAACGCGCCCTTCCACTCCTTGAACGCATAACCGCTGGTCCCAGCGAGGAGCTTCACGACACCTTGCGCTTGGACTCGGCCTTCTCCTTCTTCGGGGTCTCTTTTGATAGGCTGGCCTTCAGCGCTTCCATCAGATCGAGCATCTTGGTGTCAGAGCTTGGCGCGGCATCGCCCGTGATATCTTGTCCGTCGATCTTCCTCTGAATCGTCTCGAGAGTCCGCTCGCGCACCGTGTCCTTGTATTTGGCGGGCTCGAACGAATCGTTCGACGTCTGATCGATCAGCTGCTTCGCGAGCTTGAGCTCGGCGTCCTTCACTTCGCCGGCGGGGATAGTTACTTCAGTCGTCGGACGGACTTCGTCGGCGTAGTGGAGCTGCTCCATCACGAGCACACCGTTGAGCGGGCGAAGCAGCACTAGATGCTGTTGGCCGCGCGCCGCGTACTGTCCGAGGGCAGCGCGCCCCGTCTCTTTGAGCGCTGCTGCGAGGAGACGATACGCGCGGTCACCGCCCTTGTCGGGCCCCAGGTAGTACACTTTCTCGAGATACTCGCGGTCGACGCCCGAGAGCGGGACGAATTCGATGACGTCTATGGTAGACGTCGCTTTCTCCTCGAGCGCCTTCAACTCCTCAGGGGTGAGAACGACGTACTGGTCCTTGGCGAACTCGTAGCCTTTGACTGTGTCGTCGCGGGTCACCACCTCGTTGTTGTCTTTGGGACAGATGTACTGCTGCTTGAGGCGGGTGCCGCACTTCTTGTGCAGCATGTTGAACGACACACTCGCCTTGGATTCCGACGACGAGTAGATGTTGACGGGAACCGAGACGAGACCGAAGGAAATCGTCGCAGTCGCAATGGATCGAGCTGGCATGAGCGGGGAGAAGAAAAAGTGGGAATGCGCGTCAGTCAGAAGTAACGGGCGCGTCACAAATATTTCTTGCGTGGAAAAGTCTCTGCACCGTATTCTTACGTATGTCCACGAAGGACGCAACAGCCAACTCGCCGACACCCGCAGATAACCTCGCCAGCTATCGCGCCAAGCGGTCTCCTGACCGGACGCCCGAGCCATTCGGCCCGGTCTCGCCCGTTCCCGGCAATTTGTTCGTCGTCCACAAGCACGCGGCGCGGAATCTCCATTTCGATCTGCGGCTCGAGATGGACGGTGTGCTCAGATCCTGGGCAGTTCCGAAGGGCCCGTCGTATGACCAGGGCGAGAAGCGCCTCGCGGTAAAGGTCGAAGACCATCCGCTGGAGTACGGCGATTTCGAGGGCGTGATCCCGGCGGGAAACTACGGCGCGGGCGGCGTGATCGTGTGGGACCGCGGCGAGTGGGTGCCGCTAGAGCCGTGGCGGGAAGGGCTCGAGAAAGGGAAACTCCTCTTCGAGCTCAAGGGCTACAAGCTCCACGGAAAGTGGACCCTGGTGAAGATCAAGAAATCCGACAGGGATTGGCTGCTGATCAAAGAGCGGGATGCCTGGATGAAGGCACCGGGAGAGCCCGATGAATTTCCGGAGGAATCGGTGCTCTCGGGTCTCACCGTCGAAGAAATAAAGTCGGGAGAGAGTCCGGCGGCGACGCTCCGCGCAGCGCTCGAAGTGGAAGAGAGAGTGATACACGCCCGCGTCGACGCGAAAAAAGTGGAAGCGATGCACTGCGAAACCGAAGACAAGCCGTTCACGCGCGACGACTGGGTGTTCGAACTCAAGCTCGATGGATACCGGCTGATCGCAAGCAAATCGCACGGCGAGGCGCTGCTTCTCACCCGCAACGGGAACGACTATACGGCCGTCTTTCCCGAAATCGCGCGCGCGGTCAAGTCGCTCCCCTTCGATGATGTCATCATCGATGGTGAGGTCGTGTGCCTCGATGCGAAGGGAATCCCAAGCTTTTCACGCCTTCAACAGCGGGGACGTCTCTCGGCACCGATAGAGATTCGACGAGCCGTTGTGGAATTTCCGGCGACGTTCTTCGCGTTCGACCTTCTCGCTTTCGAGGACTTCGACGTGCGTCCGCTTCCGCTCGTCCGCCGCAAGGAGCTGCTCAAGGACGTCGTCCCTGCGCTCGGCATTGTGCGCTACCTCGATCACATCGAGACCGAAGGAGAGGCGTTCCTCGCGCAGGTGACGGCGATGGGTCTGGAGGGAATCGTGGCGAAAAAGGCTACGTCGCGATATCGCGGCGGACGATCAGGAGACTGGCTCAAGATCAAAGCGGAGCGAACCGGCGACTTCGTCATCGTCGGATTCACCAAGCCGAAAGGGGGCCGCTCGCACATCGGCGCGTTGCAGCTCGCCGATTGGGTGAATGGAACGCTCGTCTACGCGGGAAGAGTTGGAACCGGATTCAATGATGGGCTCCTGAAAAAGCTGCACGAATTGCTCGATCCAATCGTGCGCCAGGATGCGTTGTGCGCGGGCCCGGTACACGGACCGGGAAGTGAGCCGCTCCCGAGCGAACAGATTCCCGAGACGAGCACGACGGTCTGGACCGATGCTGTCCACGTTTGCGAGGTACGCTACCGCGAATTCACCCCGGATGGGGTCCTTCGGCACGCGACGTTTCTGCGCCTTAGGACCGACAAAGGTCCGCACGAATGCGAGCGGCAGGGCTGGAGCGTCACCGCTGTTCAAAGCTCCACGGCAGATTCTACAACGCCAGAATCCCCGGCGGCCGATCGTGCCGGCGTTCAGCAACTGTCGCACGATCCGCCCGTTCCTCCCGCGAAAGCGCCGATTCCGAAGACGATCAACTTCTCGAATCTGAAAAAGATCTACTGGCCAGCGGAGAGGTACACAAAGGGCGATCTCATTGATTACTACCGGGCGGTGTCGAGGTGGCTGCTTCCTTATCTCGCAAATCGTCCGATCGTGCTGACGCGATTCCCCGATGGCATCGATGGCAAGTCATTCTATCAGAAGGATGCGCCGGTGTTCGTTCCGGACTGGATCCCCACGATCCCGATCTGGAGCGAGGACACGCAGCGCGAGATCCGGTTCTTCATCTGCGACTCCGAGGAGGCGCTGCTCTACATCGCGAACATGGGATCTATTCCGATCCACATGTGGGCGAGCCGCGAAGGGTCGCTGGAGCTACCAGATTGGTGCGTGATAGATCTGGACCCAAAGGAGGCGCCGTTCTCGGACGTGATTCGTTGCGCGCAGGTGCTGCATCGGATCTGCGAATCAGTCGGACTTCCGAATTTCGTGAAGACGACGGGTAAGACGGGGCTTCACATCATGTTGCCCCTTGGACGCCAGTGCACTTACGAACAATCTCGCATGCTCGGCGAGCTTCTCGCTCGGTGCGTTTTGCGGGAACTGAACGACATCGCGACCATCACGCGGCACGTGACGAAGCGCGGCGACAAGGTTTACCTCGACTATCTCCAGAACCGGCATGGCCAAACCATCGTTGCCCCTCTGAGCGCCCGCCCCCTTCCAGGCGCAACTGTCTCCATGCCGCTGGTGTGGGACGAAGTGAACGACTCACTCGATCCGAAAGCGTTCACTATCAAGAACGCGCCGGAGCGCATGGAGGGATTGGGCACCGACCCCGGGCTGCCGGTACTGGAAATAAAACCGGACCTCACAGACGTCCTGGACCAGCTCGCCAGAGTATTGGCGAGCTAATTACGCCGTGGAGGCGGACGGGAAATAGCGGGGCTCGGCCCCTGCTGCTAGCTTGGAGGCGTACAGACTCGTCGCTCACGCCCCCGCCAGTTCGGGACGGAACTTGATCGAATCTCAACAGCGCTCCAGGCCTCTGTGGAATGACGGCGCGGGTTACCTGCTCGCCGTCGTGGCTACGCTGTTGGCACACGGCGCCACGGTGGCCCTAAAGCAATACTGGCCCACGCCCAGCTTTATGTTCTTCATTCCTGCTGTCGCGATCGCGGCGTGGTTCGGCGGACTAGGGCCCAGTGTTCTGGCGACAGCGATGTCCCTGGTTCTGATCCGGATCAACTTTCTGGGGCCGGGCTGGTTCGTGGCCGGGCCGCAGAACGGCCCGCTCGCGGTGGTGGCGTTCCTGGTCGTGGTCGTGACCATCGCCGTGCTGATGGAAGCGTTGCGGCGATCGCGTGTGCTTGCCGATTCGCACGCCACGAACCTCGAGCGTCTCAATGCGGAAAATCAGCGGGTCGCACGTCTTGCAACCAAGCTGCTCGACGTCTCTACCGCACTCTCCGAGGCGCAATCGGTTGACGAAGTGGCGGAGGTCGTCCTAGGCAAGGGACTCGCAGTCGTCGAAGCCGCTCGCGGCGTGCTCATATCGGTTGATGGCGACCGGCTCAAATTGCTGGGGGTGAGAGGCATTAGCCCCTTACTCGAAGCCCAGTTTTCGACGCTGACGCAAGACATCGAAATTCCGGTTGTGCGCGCCGTGCGGGAAGGCAAGATGATCTCCATCGAATCAGGGGAAGAATTCCGCAAGACATACGGCGGAGTGTATCCAGGTCTGGAGGAGCTCGCCGACATGCAGACGTACCTCGCGACCCCGCTGATACATGCGGGGGAGACTGTCGGTTCGCTTTCGCTTCACTTCAAGGAAGCGGCGGCCGTTGGCGCATCCGATAGAGCGTTCACTCTGCTTCTCGCCCAGACCGCGGCGGCTGCGCTGCACCGAGCGCGGAGCTACGACGCCGAGCGCGAGAAGCGGCGCGATGCCGAAGTCCTTGCTCGCGCGCGCGAGGATGTGCTCGGCGTCGTCGCGCACGATCTTCGCAATCCGTTGAATCTCATCCAGATGACGGCGGAGCTTTTGCTGGATGAGGATCTTCCCCATCCGCGAAGAAGTGAGATGCTCGCGATCGCTGTACGGGCGGCGAAGGAGATGAACCGGCTCATTGAGGATCTGCTCGACACGGTGCGCCTGCAGGCAGGACGTCTATCGCTCGACGTGGAGGACGTGAGCGTCGACAAAATCATCAGGCAAGCGGAGGAGACCTTTCGTCCGGTCGCCGCGCGGCGGCGCGTTCGCTTCGAGGCCGCGGGGCAGGATGGTGTCATAGTGCGCGCCGATCCGACTCGCGTCTCACAGATTGTCGGCAACCTGCTGGGAAACGCGATCAAGTTCACGCCGGAGCAGGGTTTGGTGAAGCTCCTCGCTACGCCGAAGGACACCCAGGTCTTATTTCAGGTCACCGACGATGGGCCGGGAATTCCCGCCGACAACATGCCGCACATCTTCGACAACTTCTGGCAGGCACGGAAAAGCGACAGGCGCGGCGTCGGGCTCGGGCTGGCCATCGCGAAGACGCTGGTCGAAGCGCAGGGTGGGAAGATCTGGGTCGAAAGCAAAATCGACCACGGTAGCACGTTCTCCTTCAGTCTGCCCGCCGTGAGCGTGCCGGCGGACAAGGTGGAGACGCTGGTCTAGGACGCTCGGACGAGTGGAATCGCGAGCAAAATCGCAGCGATCACGCCGAGCCCGACGGATCCGAACCAGACAACGCGTGAACCGGTGAGTGCTGCGATTGCGCCGAGCGCGATGGATATTTGCAGCAGCGCCACCGCCGCCGCGTAGATGTGATGCTGAGAGAGAAGGACTTCCGCCTCGCGCGACTTCTCATCTCGCTGATGCTCCAGCTCAGTCGCCTTTCGAGAGATGGTATCCTGTTGCGCGGTGTAACGCGCCGCTTCCGAGGAAAGCCTCGGCGGAGCTGATTTGCCGGCTGCTTCCCAGGTATTTATGCCGCTCTGGGCGACCGCGCCCTTTATTCCCTTCGCCTGATAGTAAGCCCACTGATCCGACGCCTGCGCCTGGATTCGCGTCGCATCTGTTTTCAGCACGAGCGCCTCGTTCACCGTCGCTCCTGCCTTGAGAGACGCGATTGCCGCGAGCGCCGCCAGAAGTGCGGTCGTCAGAGAAATCCACCGCAAGAACGATCCCCCGCGCTTCTCATGCTCCTCGGCGATCTTCTCTCGCAGCGAGTCCGTATCGATTTCGATTTCTTCAGGCATGTCTAAATATTACCTGCTCACGCGTCGAGAGCATCACTTGCTTCTGCTTCTTGCCTCCGCGAGCTCCGGCAAGTCCGGATCTGCAGTGTGCCAGATGGTCATGAGCTCCCCATAAAGACGGCGGCTTTCAGCGAAGTTGCCCAGTGCATATTCGGCGCGGGCCAACCCCAACATGGGGGCCGTCCGTCGCGGCGTCCGGGCGAGTGCGAGTAGAAACTCGGCCCGTGCATCGGCCGGTCGGCCGAGATTCAATAACAGCGCTCCTGCAGCTTCGCGGGGCGGCTTGATGGTAGACGGAGGTCCGAAGGGCATTGGCAACTGCGATTCCTGAATTGCCGCTTCGCGGAAGAGCGCGAGAGCGCGTCCGGTATCGCCATCTTTTTGGAGCGCGTAGCCTCGAAGCGTCTTCTCCATCACCTCCGACATACCGCGCGCGGTGGCCATGTCGGGATTGTTTGCTACCCGGGCGCGTCGCGCGGTCATGCCGGCCAAGGCGGAATTGAACGAGACGGTTTCTCCTCGGAACAGAGCGCCGAGCGCAAAGCCGAATTCGCCTGCGGCCAGATCGGTGAGCGCTTCCGCATTGGTCACTGCGTCGAATGCGGATGAATCGATACGCATCGTCGCCGCGACCCCGCTCCAGCGTCTTGTGTCCGCGAGATTGGCGCCCGCCATGAGGCCAACCGCATCCCAGCTGAGCATTCGGCGGCTCGTCGGGCCGGTCCTGGCCTGCGTGGCCATTGAGTCCAGCCAATGATCCGCTTCACGGTATCGCCCCTGTTGTAGTAGACCGTAATGCAGCCAGTGTACTACGTGAGGACTCACGATGCCGGGAGTAACAGTAGCCTGAGCTCTCCGATTTGCCGCGACAACGTCGTCCCACTTTCCGAGGGCCAGGAAAATGTGTGACGTCATGTGGATTGCGTGTCCGGCCGAAGGCGCGATGTCGCTGTATGCGTTCGCCGCGTCGAGGCCCATCGCTGCATGGTCCGGATCGTCGGTCGCGTGAATCAAGTAGTGTGCTGCGCCTGGATGGTGAGGGTGGGATGCGAACACGGGCGCGAGGATCGTATACGCTTTCTGATACGTCGCGACATCCCGCTGCCCCTGATTCAAGCCCAGGAGTGCGAGAGCGTAGAACGTGGTGGCCTCAACGTTCTGCGGATCGGTCTGGTGCATGCTCATCATTGCCGCCGCGTAAGCAGTGTCACGCTGCGCTTTCGTGCCGGTCGGCGCGTAGAGTATTTCGACCGCATCCAGCCAACGTCGCTCTGAGACTGTGCGGGCCTTGCCGAGTCGCGCGTCGCGTGTTGGACCGAGTCGGCGCAGAACGGCATCGGCCGCAGCGGTATCCTGCTCGTTCCACACTGGGTGCGTGTACGTCATCGCTTCGCCCCAGAAGCTCATGACGTCTGTAGGATCAAGTTTCTGTGCTTGCCTGAAAGCTTCGGCAGCAGCAGGGTAATGAAAGTTGTGCATTAGTAAAACGCCGCGAACGAACGCAGCGTGAGCCGACGGGGACGCCGAGGTCGGAAAATCAATCTCGCCCAGCCGCGGAGTCGGGGGCGCCTCGTCGTGCGCCCCGTGATTCTCGTGTGTCACAGCCTGTTGCGCGCGCGCTAATCCGGCGGTGGCGAGTACAAGAGCTGCCACCGCCGGAGCGATCGTCATACGCGTCATTCGAGCGACGGCTACTTCCAGGGGTTTACCGTCTGGTCTCTTACTAGAAAGCTGGCTACCGTCGTGCCGTGTTCAATACGGGCGGTTGCCGCTGCGGTTCTATTTGCGGCGGACCCGTAGTGGGCAAGTGTGATGGCATCGGCGCGGCTCGTGAAAGTGTCGAGCGTTGCCCAGTTGGGATATGTAAGCGTCAGAGCAACGCCCCAATCGTCCGGGTTGTCCAGCGTGGGCTTCGTAGCAACTGTGTAATTGGTGATGAGTCCCTGACGTTTCTCCTCGTCGTAAATTGGCTTCAGATGTTGACGGAAGTCTGCCCAGAAGGGATCACCGTGACCCGGCTTGATACGGATGAGGACTACTCTTGTGACTGTGCCCGGTGTCGTGTTCGGCGACTGCTGAGCGAAAGCCGGCGCAGCGCAAAGCATGAGAGCCAGCGCAGCGAGTGGGAGGTGTTTGTGCATAGTGTCCTCGTTACGGGTGGTTTACGAAGAACTGTGATGCGCAGAGCGCCACAATAAGGCATCAGGCGAATTGCGTCAACCAGCCGTGGCTATTCTTCGACGCAGTCTATCCAACGATTCGGCCTAATCGCATAATCGGATGATGACCGAAACCCTCACGGCGAACGAGATACGTCCGATATCGCACATGAGCACCAACGACAAGGTGCTCCAGCTTGTATTGCCTCTTATAAAGCCTGGTATCCGGGTCGCGGATATTGGCGCCGGCGAAGGTTTCTTCTCCCAGCTGCTCGGTGGACACGTCCGGACCAAACTGGGCCTCCAGCCGTCAGACGTGATCACGGCCTGCGACATTTTTCCGGAATACTTCCGATATCCAGCAGTGAAATGCGCGAAGATTTCGTCTGACGGCCGCTTTCCATACGAAGATGCGTCAATCGATGTCGCGTGCACCCTCGAGGTGGTCGAGCACGTCGAGGACCAGTTCGCTTTCGCGCGTGAGCTACATCGGATTCTCAAGCCTGGTGGAATTGCGATCATAAGCACGCCGAATGTGCTCAACCTCAATTCGAGGTGGCGGTATCTACATTCCGGTTTCACGGTGCTGTTCGATCCGCTGCTGTTGTCCAGCGCCGATCCGGTTCACACTTCCGGCCACATCGATCCCGTCAGTTACTACTATCTCGCGTACCAGTTGCGGCGAGCGGGGTTTGCGTCGACGTCAGTGGAGTATGAGAGGTTCAAGACTTCCGCGCGAT
>CATPBN010000302.1 GCA_955652635.1 uncultured Gemmatimonadaceae bacterium | reverse complement strand
CGCCATCGAGCTTCTTGCGCGCTGTGATATTTGTCATCTGGAACGAGGAGAAGCGGCCCTTCGGAATGTTCATCGGCGCGCGGTAGAAGTAGAAGGCCTGGAGCGACACCGTCGGCGACAACTGGGTCGTCGCGTTCACGCGATAGGACCAGGTCACGGCGCTGGAAGAAAGCGCGGACTGCGAGCCGCCATCTGTCACTATCTTGAAGAGGTTGAAGCCCGCGAAGCCATTCAACTTGGGGCCCAGTCGCAGCGAGCCGTTGAGATCGGTACCCCACGAGTTGCTGCTGTTGAGATTCTTGAAGCTGATCGACGTAACGCTCCGCCCATCGATCACAGCAGCAGTATTGATGTCGACGTTGATGGCGTTCGTGGTGTGGCGATAGAAAGGCGAGAGCTGGATCGACCCCAGTGCGCCATTACGACTCGTGCTCAACTCGTATGCATCGGTGTACTCCGGATTCAGCTTCGGATTTCCGATGAAGACGTTCTGCTGATCGAAGAACACAGGAAACGGATTCAGCTCCTGGGTTCCTGGCGCGCGAGTGCGTCGCGAATAGCTCACCTTGATCTGACTCGCATCGCTCGGCTTGTAATTGATCACGCCGCTCGGGAACAGGCTGTGATAACTGTACGGATACGTCGTGGGCGCGTCGGCTAGCGTAAAGTTGCGGTTGACGAACTGCGCGCGCAGACCAGCCTGGAGGTCGAATTTGCCTACACTCTCACTCAGAACTCCGTAACCGGCGTGCACGTGGTCATCGAAATTGAAGGTATTGCTCAGGTTGCTGCGCAACCACGTTCCATCGCCTAAGGAATCCTTGAGAACGAGGAAATCCCTGTCGAGCCAGCGGGAGGTTTCCTTCAAGCCCGTCTCAAGCTTCGTGGTCGCGCGTAGCTGCTTCACGTAATCGACTTGCGCCGTGAGCTGGCGCGTGAGTGCGTTGGTCTGATCCCTCTCGCCGAGAATCCGCGATCCGGATATCGCGCCATCCGGTGTCAGCGGCTGTTGCCAGAGTACGGTGCTGTCTTCGTCCGTGGTCCGGTTGAATCGGACTTCGGACGACAGCTCGTGCTTGCGTGCTTCGAACGTTCTCTTGAACGAAAGCGAGTTGTCAAAGACCAGACCCGTTGACTTGTCGTTCCGCAGGAAGTCGTACCGATCGAGGAATACCTGTTGCGCGTTTAGGTCGGTATATCCCGCGAGTGAGTTGTCGAAGCCGTGGCGACGGTTGATCGAGAACTGGTTCGAGATCACATCCCGATCCGTCAGCTTGTAATCGACGTTCGTCGAGAAGTTGTGCCCGCCGTTGGTCGTGTTCCCCGTGATGTCCTGATTCGTATAGGAAAGAGGAGCCCCGCTCGGATCGAAACGCAGGCGATCATTGAGACCGACAATGCCGCGGTCGTCCGCGTTGTAACCGTAGGTGCCGAAGAGAGTAAGGGCGCCGCTCTGATAGCCGAGATTGGTGCCGGCGTTCATGCGATTGATTGTTGCTCCACCGACGTTGAGACCTCCGCTGATGCCAAGGTCGGTCTGCGCCTTCAGAACGATGTTGATGATCCCGGCCATTCCTTCCGGATCGTATTTGGCCGAGGGATTCGGAACGACCTCAATGCGCTCCACGATGTTGGCGGGAATCTGCTTGAGGTACGCGGCGAGCTGTGGGCCGGTAATTGGCGTGGGGCGGCCGTTGATCTGAATCGCCACGTTTTCGTTGCCGCGCAAGCTGACCTTCCCGTCTCCATCGACTTCCACCGACGGCGTTGCCTGCAAGACCTCGCTCGCGTTCGCGGCAGCGGGCGCGACGTCCTTAGCGCGATAGCTGTTGCGATCGGGCTCGATCACCATCGTCGGTGCCTGACCGGCGACCTGTACGCTTTGCAGAGTCACCGCGATGCGGGTAAGCGACAGGCTCCCGACGTTTGCGCGCGGCGCAGCGCCGGTTATGGAAAACGTATAGCTGCGCGGCTTGAAGCCAATCGAAGTCGTGCGAAGGTAATAGTCGCCGGGCCTTAGTCCCTGAATGTGGAAGGTCCCGTCCGGGCCGGCGATCGCACCGGTAACGAAGGACGAATCATTTTTGCTGCGAATCGCGATGGATGCGCGCGCGACCGGCTCTTTGTTTGCTGTGTCGACGACGGCGCCCAACACCTCACCGTTTGCGGTAGGGAGTGGGGTGGTCGGCTTGGCTTGGCCGGGGTTCTGGGCCTGGATCGAACCGGCGGCACCAAAAACGAGAGCGAATACTGCGAACAACGTGCGCTTCATGGGATCAGCTCTCAGAGAAAGATTGTGTCGTTTAGAAATGCGGGAGGGCGTCTAGAGCCCACGCCTCATTTCTGGCACTACGGGTTTGACACCTTGAGGTTTCAAATCGATTGCGGGGTACTCTTGTTACCGCGGGGGAACACATGTCCACCCAGCGTCAGATACTCGACTACTACAAGCAGCCAGGGCCGATGACATCTACGGGAAAGCACTCCGGCATGTTGAAGGGCCTGCCGGAGGACGTGGCGACTCTCACCCATCTCGTGCAGGGACCGGCGATCCACGAGTTCGTCGCCAAACCGTTCTACGGCGTCGCCGTTCCGGACGCGCGCAGGAGCGAGAGCCACATCCGTCCGGTCGAGCAGATGCTCGATCGCCTGCTGGCATTGGACCCCCGACCGCTCACGGTCGCCAGGCCGCCGGAGAAGCGGCTAGTCGGCGTCTGCCGCCACTTCATGATGTTCCTGTTGGCCATGCTTCGCGCTCACGGCGTGCCTGCCCGAGGCCGTTGCGGGTTCGGCTCCTACTTCAATCCCGGCTTCTTCGAGGATCACTGGCTCTGCGAGTATTGGAACGACGCCGAGGCTCGCTGGGTGCTGGTGGATCCTCAATTCGACGACGTCTGGCAAAGACAGGGCAAGATCGACCACGATGTGCTGGACGTGCCACGCGATCGCTTTCTGGTTGCTGCCGACGCATGGACCCAGTGTCGCGCTGGTAAGGCGGATGCTTCGAAGTTCGGCACCGCCAATGGTGACCTGCGGGGGCTCTGGTTCATCGCCACGGATCTCGTACACGACGTCGCGGCGCTCAACAAAATGGAGATGTTGCCGTGGGACGTCTGGGGAGCCATGCCGAAACAGAACGCGACGATCGAGGGGGACCAATTGGCTTTCTTCGATCAGCTGGCTGAGTTCACGCGGTTGCCCGATCGCTCCGTCGACGATTTGCGCGAGCTCTACAATTCCGACGACAGGGTCTGTGTGCCCCGTACGGTGTTCAACGCGGTGCTGAACCGCTCCGAGAAAATCTGAGTCGAGAGCCTGCCGTTATGCGGGCACTACGACAAGCGCAGTCCCGTAGCACAGCACTTCGGTGACTCCCTGCATCACTTCGGTGGCATCGTACTGGACTCCAACCACCGCGTTGGCGCCGAGCTCCTGCGCATGAGTCAGCATCAGGTTGAACGCCTCTTCGCGTGTTTTCTCGCAGAGTTCGGTAAGTATCGAGATATTCCCGCCCGCCAGCGTCTGAATCGCCGCGCCGAAGGTGCCGAACACGGAACGGGACCGCACCGTGATCCCCTTGACGACGCCCAGCGTTTTGGTGGATCGGTAGCCGTCGAGTGTGAGTGCAGTCGCAGTCATCGCGTGCGAAACAGGTCGCGTCGTCGCCATTGCTAGCCTCCAGTCTGTGTGGAATTACTCATCGCAGGCGGGTTGCGATGAGCAAAGCGGCTCTAGAAGTCCCGCCCAATCGTCCTGAGCCGGCGCCGGACGCGGCGCGGCAGAAAGAACGCCGCTGCCACAAGCACCCGCTCCAGATCCAGTGAGCGAAGCTGCTTCGGATCGCCCATCCAATGCTCGAGGACAACCGAGCGGTCGGTATTGGCGATCAACCTCTGCAGAGCGAGCACCAGCAGAAACACGTCGTCGATCTCGCCGATGAACGGAACGAAATCCGGGACGAGATCCATCGGCAACAGCACGTATCCAATCGCGCCGGCGACGAGCAGCTTGTCGGTCGTCGACACGCGTACGTCGGTCAGCAGCCCACCGATGAGCCGCAGAAAATTGGGCAGCTCTTTCATTGTCGAGATGACCGTTCGCCTCGGGCTCGGTCTTGCTTCCGCTACCGAGGGCGCTTCCGCCTCAGGAGCACGCGTGGCTGCCCGAGCGGCGCCAGCAGAGCGAGCGCGATTTGCGCTCTTCCTTCGCGATGATGCCGCGCTCGCGCGCGCCGATTGAGCTCTCACTTACGCTGATCTCCCGGTGGCTGTGTTGGCGGAGTCTGTGTCGATGGTGACGGAGGAACTGTCGGAGCGGCAGTGCCCGGCGGGGGCGGCTGCGGCTTCGACGAGGTCACGGACGAAGCGACCCCTGCGATCTCCGTTGCAACTGACTTGCCAGCGTTAGCCACGTCCGTGAGGACTCCAACGGCCTTGTTCATCACATTCATCGTCCCGCCGATCACATTCGCCGACATTATCCCGGCGCGAAGCGTGTCCTCGACCCCTTCCGCAAACCGCTTGAGGGGATTGGGCGAGGTCGAAGGCTTCGGCGCGTACTTCGACTCCAGAAAATCGATGTAATCGAGAATCTGATAAATCTTTTCTTCGGGAAGCGTATCCAGCTTGCGGATCAGTCTCTCGCGCAGAATGTCGTTCATCCCGTTCTCTCTCCCTTGGTCGTCAACCGCCGCCGCGCCACCGGGCGCGGCGTCCCCGCACGTCGATATGTACGTAGTTCGTGTTCGAGTGACCACTGGTGTAGATGCCGAGCCCGCCCACGAGCTCCGGATGCTTGAGCTCGACGATCTCCACTGCCAAACCTACCATCCGGCTGTCGATCGCGGTGATCTTCCCGTCGCCGTTGGCGTCGATGGCCACATCCGCCGCGTCGCCGTACTGATGCTGACTGTCGCGCACCGCGCGCCGGATCTTCCGGTTATGCTCGGGCGCCCGAAATCCGGAATGCACATCGATCTCAATGTCGGCCACGGCCTTGTCCCCGTGCCAGCGCGCGATCTCCTGGATCACAAGCTCGAGCTTGTCGAGCAGTTTCGGATTGACCGCCGCGTAGCTGGGCCAGACTCCCACCTGATCGTGGTTCAGAAAATCGCCGACACGCAGGTGCTTCGTGATCTGCAGATTCACGTCAGCGGGGGTGATCTCGAGAAATCCTGTGGGCGGAGGCTGGCGGCCGGCAACCCGTTCCGCGAGGTAGGTTCCGATGCGGTAGCCGCGCAGCATTGCGCCTTCCTTCTCCTCGAAAGGCACGAGCACGGCGAGCGTGAGACCCTCTATCTCGCGCTGCTGGCCACTCTTGAGCAGCGCCAATCTGTAGAAGCCGGCCCTGGGCGGCGCAAATACCTTGTCGCTGGTAAGTGTCCTCGCCACCGTCGCGAGCGTCGTGTCACCGTTTCGAACCCAGGCGTATTCCAACTCTGTCGGATCGCCGTGTACGTCGAGCGGATAGGAGATCTCCTGAGCCGGCATCGCGAATGCGAGCTTCACTTCGCCGCTGGCCCCGAAAGCGCTTATGGATGGCTCGGCAAATGGAACGCCTGAACGCGTGAGATACGTTCCGATCGGCTTCTTTGTGTCACCAGAGGCCTGGAGAAACTGAAAGGCGCCAACGGCCGCGATCGCCGCGACCGTGATCCACACGATCCGCGTGGTATGGCGCTTTCGAACCGGGAGCTCGTCAGGGAGCTCGAGCTCTTCGCCTGTCGGGTGGCGCCGGTCTCCTACGCCCGCGGACTCCACGGGCCCTTCTTAATAGATGTAGACCGGCGTGCCGACCGCGACCATCGGGTAGAGCTTCTCGATGTCCTCATTGCGCATGCGGACGCAACCGTGGCTCACCGACTGTCCGATAGATTCTGGATGATCGGTGCCGTGGATTCCGTAGCCATCGCCGAGCTCCAGGCGTCGTGTTCCCATCACGCCCATATACCTGCGGGCGGTAGTGCCATATGGCGGCACGACGATGTTTCCATTGACTACAATCTCCTTGCCTTCGACGCCGCCGCCCAATGACACCGTGTTGCCGTTGTTGTAACGCTTGACGACTTCACCGTTCTGAGTCGTGATGACACCGTCGCCGGTGGAGAGGGCCTGACCCGGATTGAGGTGGACGATTCCGAGACCTTTCTTGTGCGCCTGCTCGACGTAGTGCCATTCAGGCGGAACCCAAGCCGGGTTCTCGTCCTTCGCCTTCACGGTAAGGCGGCCGCGCGGCGTCTCGAAGCGCCACTGTCCACTCGATCCTCCCACCAGCTCCTTACCGCTGCCGGTCGCGACAGGTGCTTCGTACAACACCTCCCTCCCCTGCTTGTACCACAGATGGTGGTCCGCCATGCTCACGACGATGTACGGCTGGTCGGCGGCGGCCGCCGGTGATTCGGAGAGGAGTGACTTGAGGCTATCGCCGGTCATCCCGAGCTTCGACTTGATCTCGTTCAGAACGCCGAGGTTGTCGTTGTACACCATGCGATTGACGTCGCGCTGGTAGCGAAGCTCCGCGGTCCTCGTGAGCAGCATGACGCTCAGGATCGCGGCGCCGACAAACCCAAGTATCAGCATCCAGACGGTCTTGCCGCCGTAGGAAAAGACTCTGCTCACTCCCATCTCGTTACCCCGGAAAAGTCAGCGACACGTGTCCTAAGCGTCGTCAGTAGAAGTATACCTTCATACCCGCGCTAAGGTTCGGCATGATCGCCTTCAGGTCTTCGAGGCGAATTCGCAGAGATCCGGGCGGAACTGAGGTGGCGTCCTGAGAGAGATCGGAGGCTTTGGATGTGAGGATTGTTGCGCCGCCATCGAGAGTGATCTTCGTATCGGAAAGATCGGCGATCGTTCTCTCTCCACGCGGAATCACGGCGGGAGGCCCCGCCGACGTATCCGAAGCTCCGCGCTCGGGGCCAAACTGCACCGGCATCTCCCGCAGGAGAGCTCCCTCGCGCGTCAGGTACATTCGAGAGCTGTCGATTGATACGTTCAGGTGCAGCCTTTTGTCGAATTTTGCCTGACGCTTGGCGAGCTCGATCGCTATTCGCAGCTTGTTCTGTTCCGCCTGTACTATCGCGTCGGTGCGCTCGCGCTCCGCGTCGGTCATGTGTGCTCTGAGCTGCGCGACCTCGCGATTGTAGCTCACGCGCTTGAACAGCAGCCACGCGTCGACTGCGACCATCGCCGCCAACCCTAAGCCGAGCACGAACACAAAACCCGGATACGCGCGCCGGAAGTCGCGCCACGTCCCGCGACGCCGGTCGCCTTCACCCTCTCGCTCGGGTCGTCGCCGCGTCTCGGGTCCGGGCTCTTTCGGTCTGAGGAGCTCCATTTTGTCCCTTCGTGCCCCGCAAGTCAGGGTGGGATTACATTAGATATTATGGCCAACTCACAGCGCGCGCGGCCAGTCGCGCTCATCGTCCTCGATGGATGGGGCTATCGCCCCGAAACCGACGGGAACGCAATCGCACTCGCCAACACCCCCACCTGGGACTCCCTCTGGAGTCGCGGGTCGCGTACTCTGCTCGAAGCATCAGGACTTCGTGTCGGCCTCCCCGAGGGCCAAATGGGCAACAGCGAGGTCGGGCATCTCAATCTGGGCGCGGGACGAGTGGTGATGCAGGATCTGGTACGCATCTCTTCGGCCATCTCGGACGGCAGCTTCTACACCAATCCCGCGCTGTTGGGTGCTTGCCGCCAGGCGAAAGCCGGTGGCGGGACTCTGCATTTGATGGGTTTGATCGGAGACGGTGGAGTTCACGCGATCGACCAGCACCTGTGTGCCCTCCTCGAGCTCGCCAAGCGTCAGCGCATAGAACGCGTCGCAATTCACGCCTTTCTTGACGGGCGCGACACGATGCCCAGGTCGGCCCTCGGCTACATGCAGCAGCTGCTCGAGTACATCCGAAAGATTGGAAGCCCGGCGAAAATCGCCAGCGTTTCGGGACGCTACTACGCGATGGACCGCGATCAGCGATGGGACCGGACGCAGCTGGCGTATCGGGCGATAGTGCGGGGCGAAGGGACAACTGTCACTGATTCGCTCGAGGCAATTCGACAGGGATATAGCACGGACAAGACCGACGAGTTCATGCTGCCGGTAGTCGTGACCGAGAATGGAAAGCCTGTCGCGCCAATGCGTGATGGGGATTCGGTCATCTGCTTCAATTATCGCTCGGACAGAATGCGGCAGATCGTGCGCGCACTGATCGATCCCGGTTTCAACGGTTTCGATGTGTCGCCGCGCCCAAAGTTGAGCGTGACCACCTTGACTAATTACGATAAAACTTTCGACGTTCCGGTCGCATTCCCGCCGACGTCGATGGCGCGCATTCTGGCGGAGGTTCTGTCGTCACGTGGGCTGTCGATGCTGAAGACGGCGGAAACCGAGAAATACCCGCATGTGACTTACTTCTTCAACGGCGGCGTCGAGCAGCCGTACCCATGCGAGACCAGAGTGTTGATCCCAAGTCCAAAAGTGGCGACGTACGATCTCAAGCCGGAGATGAGCGCCGAGGGCGTGACCGACGCTCTGTGCAAGGGGATATCGTCGGGCGAGCAGGATTTCATTCTCTGCAACTACGCCAACGCCGATATGGTGGGGCACAGTGGATCGATTCCGGCGACGATCAAAGCCGTCGAGACAGTCGACCGACTGCTGGCGCGCGTTCTCAAGACGGCCGAGGGCGCGGGGATGAGACTCATCGTCACCGCGGACCATGGCAACGCCGAAATGATGATCGATCCCGCGACGGGCGGGCCGCACACGGCTCACACGACCAACCCGGTGCCGTTCGTCGTCATCGACAGGGATCAGGAACAGCGCCTTCGCTCCGGCGGTGCTTTGTGCGATGTCGCGCCAACTATATTATCAATGCTCGGAATCGAGCAGCCGCCAGAGATGAGCGGCGTCAATCTTGGAGTCGATTAGTGAAGCCTTTCATGAGCGCTCTGGCGCTTGCTTTCGTTGCGACCACCGCGCGCGCGCAGGTCGGACATCTTCCTGAAAACAGTCCCTACCGCGACCTCGAGGCGAGTCAGGAGCTCTCCTTCTTTGGCGGCCACTACTCCGCGGGAAAGGATCCGATCAACGTTGCCCCGGGCGGCGGTCCCATGTATGGCATGCGCTACGAGATCCACGTCGGCGGGCCGGCCTTCCTCATGGCGCGCTTCGCGCAGGTCAACAGCGAGCGGTTTCCGATTGATCCCACCAAGAGCGGAACCGCGGCACAGCTGGGCCGAAAGAACGTCTCGCTCAAGCTTTTCGACGTGAACCTGGTTATCAACCTCACCGGCCAGAAGAGTTTCCATAGCATCATTCCGGTGATCAACCTCGGCGCCGGCATCGCGAGCTGCAACTGCAGCGTCGCCGCCGATCCCTACACCTTCGGCACCCCGTTTGCATTTTCTTTTGGTGGCGGACTGCGCTACGTGCCGGGTGGGCGATTCCAGTTGCGGGCAGATTGGGGCGACTATCTCTATCAGCTGAAGTATCCGACCGCGTACTACTTGACGCCGACAACCGGGACTGCCGCAGTGGGCGGCGGACAGGCCCGGTCATTCTGGAAGAACAATCGGGCCCTCTCGCTCGGCGCATCACTCCTGTTCTTTCGGTAACCTGAACCGCCCGAACGGCGGACTCGGAGGAACGGTGGAAAAGGATTACGAAGACATCGACGAGATCGACGAGCTGACTGACGGCGAGCTGCGCGCGCTGATCCGGGATCGCCTCGAGGAACAGGTCGCGTTCGATCCGAACGACGTACGCATCGGCGTCCGGGGTGGGGTCGTCCACCTGTCGGGGCGAGTAGGAACTGACGAAGAGCTACGCATCGTTGAGCACGTCATCACCGACCTGGTCGGAATCAAGGAAGTGAAGAACGATCTGTTCGTCGACCCTATCCGGCGCGCCGAGAGCCCGGTTCCGATTGACGAGCATCTCGCGGACGAGGAGCTGCACGAGGGGATCCTGCTCGGCGATCGCGCGAGACCGGAGGATCCGGAAGCGGAGCACCTTCACGAGGACATCCGTGCGGAGCTGTTCGGAACGACCGACGTTCAGGAGTCGATAGCGGAGGGGATTCCGTGGAATCCACCGGACGGGCCGACGCCGGAAGGCGCAAGCGGGACGGACGCGGCTCCCGATGCGTTGAACGACGATCAGTAGGTTGCCGAGCGCTTCTCTCACCAGACGCGTTTCGTTTTCGGCCGCGCATCGCTACAGCCGTCCGGACTGGAGCGATGAGAAAAACGCCGCGACCTTCGGGGCGTGTGCGTGGCCAAACTATCACGGGCACACCTACGTGTGCGACGTCACCGTCGCTGGCCCGATCGACGAAGCGACGGGCTTCGTTGTCGACCTCGGTATGCTAGACGACATCTTGACCAAGCAGGTGAGGGAGCGGTTCGACCACCGCAACATAAATCTCGACGTCCCGGAGTTCGCGGACGGAAAGCTCGTCCCCACCGGCGAGAATCTCGCTCGCTTCATATTCGAGCGCGTTGACCGCGAGCTGCCCAAGCCGGCGAAAGTTATGCGCGTGACCGTCGGAGAAGACGACAGCCTCAGCGCGACCTACAGCAGGGAGTAACTGAAGAAGTGATTGCTTCCTTCACACGCAGAAACGCGCGTGCATTTCTCGTCGCGATCGCGCCGTTTGCGGTCACAGCGTGCGCCACCGTGATGAGGACGGCGCACCTCAGCTCGCCGCGTTCGGGGCTCCACCATGCGATCGACTCGCTCACCTCGCAACCCGAGTTCAGAAATGCGCAGTGGGGCGTGCTGATCGTGAATTCGCGCACCGGCGATACACTCTACTCGAAGAACGCCGGCAAGCTCTTCATGCCCGCATCCAACATGAAGATCATCACGAGCGCGGCCGCATTGACCTTGCTCGGGCCCGATTACCGGTACCGCACCACGTTTCTCACCGACGGTGAAATCCGAGACTCCCTCCTCGATGGCAATCTGCTCGTCATTGGTCGCGGAGATCCGACGGTAAGCGACCGGATGCGCGGCACGGCGACAACAGTGATGGATGCATTAGCCGACTCGCTTCGCGCGCACCGCATAAGGCAGATCAGCGGGTCGCTTGCCAGAGTTGGCAACGCGTTTCCCGATTCCATTTACGGTTACGGCTGGGAATGGGACGACCTCGGCGAATATTACGGAGCGGGCGTGGACGAGCTGATTTTCAACGAGGGAATGGCGCCGACCAAGCTTCGGCCTCCGCCAGACACCGCGCGTGACAGCCTTTATTCCGGCCCGGCAAAGAATCCAGCGAAAGCGTACCTCGACGCGTTCCACGACGCGCTCGTGCGGAAATCCATCAGGATGGACGGTGTAGTCAGGGACAGCATTCTCCCGACGCCCCTCAAGATGGACACGCTGTTCGTTCTCGTCTCGCCGCCGCTCCGCCTGATTCTGCCGGCGCTGATGAAGTCATCCCAGAATCAGATCGCCGAGATACTTCTCAGGACGATCGGTTTGGAGCGAGGCGGTCTGGGAACGGCGGATAGCGCGCGCAAAATCGTCGGACAGCAGTTGTTAGCCTGGGGGGTGCAGCCCGATGGCTTCGTCATACGGGATGGAAGTGGACTCTCCGATCAGGATCTCCTCACGCCGGAGACAATCGTGCGTGTGCTCGACAGGATCCAGCGCGACACCGCCTTCGCGGCTTATTACAACGCGATGCCGATTGCGGGCGTCGATGGCACGATCGACACCCGGATGAAGGGAACGCCGGCTGAGGGCAATGTCCACGCAAAGACCGGAACGCTGGCCAAGGCCCGCTCCCTATCAGGGTACGTGACGACGGCCGACGGTGAGCGCCTCATCTTCAGCATTCTCGCCAACAATGCGACCACTCCAGGTTCGGAGGTGACGCGCGTTACTGACGAGATTGCTGTCGCGCTGGCTGCGTACAGGGAGCACTGACGACACCATGCTGACCGTCGCTGAAGCGAGCGAGCGAATCCTCGCCGAGGTGAAGGCGCTCGCGGCGGAAACAGTGCCGTTGCGCCAGGCTCTTGGCCGCGTGCTCGCCGAGGACGTATCGGCCACGGTGACGATGCCGCCGTGGAGCAATTCCTCGATGGATGGATACGCTGTGCGTTCCGCCGACATCACGCCGGTGATGAGCGGTGAGCCGGTGACACTGCGCGTCATCGCAACAATCGCGGCGGGAGAGTCTGCACCGAGGGCACTGAAGCGCGGTGAGGCAATGCGCATCATGACAGGAGCGCCGATCCCCGGGGGCGCTGATTCCGTGATCCGAAAGGAAGACACCGACGGCGGAAGCGAGAAGGTGGAGATCCGTGAGGCGCGCGACGTGTGGAAGAACATTCGCGGCGCCGGAGAGGATTATCAGAGCGGTGATCTTCTGGCAAAGCGCGGAGCTCCGGTGAAGCCGGCGCTGCTTGGCGTACTCGCGTCGACAGGTATGGCGAGCGTCCAGGTTTTTAGCCGCCCACGCGTTGCGATCATTAGCTCTGGCAACGAGCTCGTGGATCTCGACGATTTCGACGAGGTGATCGCCGCGCGGCGCATAGTCTCCACCAATAGCTACACGCTGGAAGCGCTGACGCGCGTGTCGGGTGGAATTCCCGAGGATCTTGGAATAGCCAGCGATACGAGGGCGTCGCTCAAGAAAAAGCTCGAGAGCGCCGCCGGGTACGATCTGATTCTCACTTCAGCCGGCGTCTCCGTCGGCGATCTCGATCATACGCGCGATGTCTTTGCAAGACTCGGAGGAAAACAGAAGTTCTGGCAGGTGAAGATGAGACCAGGGGCACCGCTCGCGTTCGGACTGCTCAATGGTGTTCCATGGCTCGGACTTTCCGGCAACCCGGTCTCGGCGATGGTGAGCTTCGAGCTCTTTGTCAGACCGGCGCTGAGAAAGATGCAGGGCTACACCAATCTTTTCCGCCGCACCATGACAGTGACGGTCGAGGAAGAGGTAAAGATCGCCGTCAAGCTCACGCACTTTCTTCGCGCGTACGTCACCCAGCACTCGGAAGGAACGCTGACGGCCCGGTTGACAGGCCATCAGAGCTCTGGCGCTCTCACGTCAATGGTGAAGGCGAACGCCCTTCTCATCGTGCCGGGGACGCACCAGACAATTGCCAAGGGCGCGCAGCTTCACGCACTCATGCTCGATCACAGTCTCGAAGAGACATCGGCGTTCTCGCTGTGATCGACAAGGGCGATCTTTCGAACCTCGACCATTCGGTTCTCGCGGGAGAGGCGCTGGTCAGCGCGCTGAATCGTCGATTCAGGACTTCAGTGGAAGACGCTACCGTGGATGCTCACACTTTCAGCATTCTCAAGCCCGCGAACTCGGACGACCTGATTCGCGAGGAAGACTTCGTCAAGGACGAAAGACTCCCTTATTGGGCGGATGTGTGGCCCTCGTCGCTGATTCTCGCGGGGAAACTGCTTCGGCTGAAAGGACGCGGAAAGACAGCGCTCGAGCTAGGATGCGGGGTGGGACTGAGCACGTTAGCGGCAACCACGGCCGGTTACGACGTGCTGTCGACCGATTACTACGAGGACGCACTCGATGTCACACGGGCCAACGTCTTTCGTAACCTTGGAAAGCTGGCGCGGACGAGACTCGTCGACTGGCGACACCTGCCGAATGATCTCGGACAATTCGATCTAGTCTTCGCGTCCGACGTGTTGTACGAGAAGGAGTACGCTGAGCTGTTGCCGGAGATCCTCGATCGGCTCCTCGTGCCGAGCGGCGCTGCCTTGATCGCAGATCCGGGACGCGTTGCTGCTCCAGTCTTTGTCGAAGCGTGTGTTGTGCAGGGACTCGTCGTGAGACAAAGAGAAACCAGGCCCTTCGAGGCTGGAGAGATCAAGCAGAAAATCGATCTCTACGAAATCGGCCACCGATAGGATTGTCCCGCGTTGTCATCCGGCGAATCAATGTCGTTATCCAACGCATCCGTGTTCACATCTGTCGGTATTTGGGCCCGCTCCCGCCCTCACGTGGCGTCCAGCGCGGCCCGAGGACGTCTGTGGCCTTGCAGTCGATGCAATTCCCTGGGCTCACAACGAGTCTGTCCCCATCGCGCTCATAGACTCCGGCCGGACACATGTGAGTGTAGAGCTCCGCGACGTCGGGAGTGATGTCCGATCCAACGATCAGGTGCGACGGAATGTCGTCGCGCGTCGCGTTCCCTGATTTGAAAACAGCATCCAGCTTGCTGAAGGTGAGCTTGCCGTCGGGCACGAGTGGCTCGGGTTCTGTAACTGTTCGGGGGACGTCGGCGTCGACGTGCGAGTCGATCCTGCTGCCGGGCAGCGCTCCACCCGTCACCGTCATCAAGCCGGCCTTGAGCCCTGCCATGTAGAAGTTGCTCACCTGGAATGCCAGCCGCATGTTGCGCCGCCGGTAGAGATCCTTCGCTATGAAACTCCCGTCTACCATAGCGTCGTACTCCTTGAGCGAGGCCGCAGAAGTATCCTTGCGCTTGAGCGCATCGAACGCCGCGCGCGCGGCGAACATTCCGGATTGCATCGCGTAGTGGATGCCTTTGAGCGATGCGACTTCGACGTAACCGGCCGAATCCCCGACGATCATCAGGCCGTCGCCGTGCCGCCGCTTCGGAAGAGCGTAATAGCCGCCCTCGGGAATCGTCTTCGCTCCCCATTCGACCATCTCTCCACTCTCGAGGATTTCCCTGAACAGCGGGTGCAACTTCAGCCGCTGGAGCATCTCGTGCGCGTCGTCCGATGTGCGCTTGTAGTCGAGGCCAACGACCAGGCCAAGCGCGATCAGGTTCCTGCTCAACGGATACATGAAGCTGCCGCCGAAGACATCCCTCGGCAGCGGCCATCCCAGAGTGTGCACGATAGCGTCGAGCGGCTTGAGCGTCTCCCAGATTTCCTTGACGCCGAGAGCGAAGATCTGCGGATTGGCGGAACCGATCTTTTGCCACTCGAGATACGCCTGCGACAACGTGCCACGCGTTCCCTCGGAAAGAACCGTGATCTGGGCCGTGATATCTGTTGGCGGAGTGAAACTGCTCCCGGGATCGCCCGTTCGGGCGAGACCCGTGGGGGTCGTGCGCACGCCAGTCACCCGATTGCCTTCCGTCAGGAGCGATGCAGCGGGAAACCCCGTGAAAATATTCACCCCCAGAGCTTCCGCCTTTTCTCCAAGCCAGCGGACTATCTCGCAGAGCGATGCGATGTAGTAGCCGTGATTCTGCATCGTTGGCGGCGTGGGAATCCGAACGGATCGGCTTCCGGTTAGGAAGTACACACGCTCTCCGCCGACACGGCCGCGGAACGGGAAATCACTGTCCTTGAGCTCGGGGAACAACGTACGCATCGCGTTGGGATTCACGACTGCTCCCGACAGCGAATGTTCTCCAAGCGCCGCAGCCTTCTCGAGCACGCTAATCTGGATTTCGCCGAGGGTTCCGCCTGCTGCGTTGTCGGCCTTGACCAGCTTCGCGAGCTCTATCGCTCCGGCAAGTCCCGCCGGCCCCCCTCCGACGAACAGAACATCCATCGGAACCGCTTCTGCGTCTGGCGGCTCGTTGAGAATCAGCCGCTCCAGTGGAAGCGGCGCCTGATGCCGGCTTGGCAGAACGCTGAGCGGACGATCCGGCATTAGTGGTGCTTCTTTGCTTCGCGCACCGCCTCGGTGAGCGCGGGAATTACTTCGAACACATCTCCCACGATTCCATAGTCCGCGACTTTGAAGATCGGCGCGTCCTTGTCCTTGTTCACCGCCACAATCGTCTTCGACGTTCTCATTCCGGCGAGATGCTGCACCGCGCCGGAGATACCGACAGCGATGTACAGCTCCGGACTTACCAGACGCCCCGTCTGACCGATCTGATCGCTGTGCGGCCGCCAGCCGTCGTCGGTTACGGCGCGCGTCGCCCCGACCGCGGCGTTACCGAACGCGGACGCCAGATCCTCGACGAGTTTGAAGTTCTCGGCAGCCTTGAGCCCACGCCCGCCAGCGATGACGACCGGTGCCTCGGCGAGGTCGAGTTTGCCGCTTCCACCCTGACGCGTCTCGACCACTTTCACCCGAGTCGAGCCGGGATCGACGGCCGGCTGTGCGTTCTCCACTCGGCCCGCTTTTGCATTCTGCGCGGGCGCAATGACGTTGGGGCGCATTGCTATCACTGCGGGAGAGCCCGCGATCGCCAGCGTCGCAATCACCTTTCCGATGTTGATAGGATGCCGAACGACTACTGTGGCGCCCTCCAAATCGAACGAGATAACGTCAGTGACGGCGCTCACTCCCAGGCGGGCGGCGACGCGAGGCGCGAGGTCACGTCCCTGGGCCGAAGTGCTGAAGATTGCCGCGCGATAGCCGCCGGATTTAATGCGATCCGCCGCTGTGGCAGTGGCAACTTCAGGGCTGTAATTCGCGAGCCCGGCGTGCTCAACCGCGATCACAACATCAGCGCCGTACTGCCCCAGTTGCGAGGCTTTTGCAGCGATGCCGGGGGGACCAAGCACCAATGCGTGCACTTCTCCGCTGCCAGATTTGTCCGCGAGCGTCCGCGCCGCGGTCACAGCCTCGAGGCCAACCTTTCGCAACTCGAGGCCGCGAGATTCAACGAATGCGAATATGTTCGCCATCAAAGAACCTTCGCCTCGGTCTGTAAGAGCTTCACCAGCTCCGGCACGGCTGCCGCACCCTCGCCGACTATCCGGCCAGCCTTTCGTTCGGCCGGGAGCTCGAGTTTCCGTACGACCACCTGCGGATCTGCGAGCTGAACAGGTTTGACTTGGAGCGGTTTCTTTTTCGCGGCCATGATCCCCTTCAGGGACGGATAGCGCGCGGTGTTGAGTCCCTCATCGACCGTGAGTACCGCGGGCAGCTGAAACTCGACGATCTCTTGCGCGCCCTCGAGCTCTCGCTTCGCTGTTCCCTTTCCGTTGGCGATCTCGAGCGAGGAGATCGCCGTGACGCACGGAAGCCCCAGGAACTCCGCAGTCATGGGGCCGACGACTCCATTCGAGGAATCGGGCGACATCTTCCCGAAGAGAATCAGTTCGTACCCGCCCCCTTTCAGCTCTTCAGCGAGTGCCTTCGCTACGGGGAATCCGTCAAACGGCACTTTGTCCGATTTTAGCTGAACACCGCGGTCGGCGCCCATGCTCAAAGCTTTCCGGATCGTTTCCTGTACGACGTCGGGACCCAGCGAGATCACCGTAACTTCGCTGGCCGCATCCTTTTCCTTCAGTTGGAGCGCGGCCTCAACTGCCCACGCATCGAAGTCGTTGATGTCGAACTTGAGCCCGGCCTCGTCGAGCGAGACATTATCGGCGCCGATTTTGAAGCGCACGTCCATGTCCGGAACACGCTTGATGCACACGGCAATCTTCACCGCGAAATCTCCATGTGAATGATTTCACATAAAGATACCCACACCGGACAGCGCTTACGAAACAGGGCCCGGACCTGAGCACGGTCCGGACCCCCTCGCTCCGCTTCGACCGCAGCCGACAGGCAGGATACACAGCCAGTTGTCAGATGTGCGTCAGACCTTCATGGCGACAGATGCGTTCGTGCTGCTCGTCGCGTGATGAGCACAATTAGCACCGATACCACTAGTAGCATGAGTACGCCGGCTCCCCGTTCCTGCCACGCCACACCATAAACGGCGTTGCGCAACCCATCCAGGCCCAGGTATGCCAGGACGGCGACGAACCACGACCACCCGGCGAGCGAACCCCACACAGCGACCGCGACTAATACGACCATCACGCGCGCGATGGCCATCGCTATTCTTCCGGGATCGACGTCGCTCGCCGGTCCCAACGACCAAACCGCACCACTCAGCAGCGCCACGATTGTAGCGGCCATGAGCGCTCTCAGGCTCCAACGCCGAGTTAGTCCCGCCACGACGAGAAACGGGATGCCGATCGTCGCGACGGTCATGAGCGCAATCATCGGTATGTCCGCGATTCCCGCGAGGAGCGGGAATACTTCGTTAAGCATGGTCGTCGGAGTGTCGGGTATGCCCCCTCGTGGGACGAGGGCACCGAGTTGACTCATCGCGAAAACGACGCTTCCGAGTCCGACCCCGGCGATCAGCATGTCGTTGCTGGCAGGTCTCGATGGCTCGCCCGACAGCATCGGAATTCCCACGCGCCGTCTCATCG